>CAYNGN010000042.1:0-2597 GCA_964396615.1 uncultured Thiothrix sp.
GTTTTAACATGTTCTGCACGTGCAGCAAACATAAGCAGTAGTTCAGTATCTTCATGCATACTGGGTAAATCAGCAGACAATAGTATGCCACGAATGGCTTCCCCTATTTTTGTTCCACCTGGTTCACGTGTTAGTGTAATAGGTCTATGACGAGGGAGTAATGCTGTTAAGGTTTGCTGAATAAAAGGAATATTCGTTGTTTTTCCTCCACCTTCAACCCCTTCAATGGTGATGAAGACCCCTTTTTTTTTTGATTTATCCAGTAATTTTATTGTATTAGACAACAATTATTTAGCTCCTATTTATCTCCCGTTATACGGGATTTTTTCAAGTTTTTATGATATTTAGCCACTGATCTATTATGTTCGACCAGTGTTTTTGAAAAATAAGACTGTCCAGAACCATCACCTTTTGCAACAAAGTAGAAGTAATCACCTTCAGGGGGATGCATCACTGCATTGATGGCTGCTTTGCCTGCAAGTGCAATAGGCGTTGGGGGTAAGCCATTGCGTGTATAGGTATTATAAGGTGTATCTTGTTGTAAGTCTTTCTTACGAATATTACCTTGATAACTCTCTCCCATGCCATAAATAACGGTGGGATCTGTTTGCAACATCATATCAATATTAAGGCGGTTAATAAAAACACGAGCAATCATTGGTCGCTCGGATTCATCTCCCGTTTCTTTTTCTACAATCGAGGCAAGAATAAGTGCTTCATAAGGTGTTTTAAGTGTAGCTTGAGGGTCTCGCTTCTCCCACGCTTGTTGTAAATAGTCATGGAGCGTTTTATAACTACGTTCAATAAACTGTAGATCAGTGGTATCTTTGGGGAAATTATAGGTATCGGGAAATAGCAGGCCTTCAACACTTTGATAATCGGCAGCAATACCTAATTTATCTAAAATATGTGTGTAATCATCATCAGTTAGCGTATGTTTTAAACTCTCAGAGGCTTTTATCGTAGAAAATGCATCTTGCGCTGTTTTTCCATCAATCAAAGTGAGTTTATATTGCAATGATTTACCCGATGTTATCAGTGTTAGTACATCAAGTGGCTTCATACCGCGCTTAAGTACATATTCACCTGTTTTAAGGGTGTTTTCCATTTTATTTAGCTTTGCTAGTAAACGAAAATTTATTGCAGCGCCTAAAATTTTCTCTTTTTCGAGTTTATTGGCAACAGCGGTTAAACTACTGCCTTTTTTTACATCAAACAACATTGTTTTATGCGGGATCATTATTTCGCTATCAACATAAGTGGTATATTGGCTATACAACATAAAGCCTCCACCGACTGCAATGAGAATTAATAAGGCAAGACCAGCTAGTATTTTTTTCATAGTATAGGGTTTAGCTTCCGTGCTAATGCTCTAAATAAGGGAGGAATTGAGTAACGTTTACTAGCAGTATTGCCATGATATTCTTTTACTGGCCAAAGCCTAATAATAGAATTACTCATAAATAGACCTTTAGCATTTTGCAGGTCATTTTCAATGATATGCGTAATTTTTACATCAACTCCCATTGCATTCAGCTGGTTTAATATACAAGAACGAGCAATACCAGCAACACCACACATCCGAAGATCGGGTGTGATGATCGTATCTTTTTCAGTAACAAGATACAAATTACTCATCGTACCTTCAATAATATGATCGTCATAATCACGAATAAGCCCTTCTTGATAGTTCATTTGAAACTCCGCTCTTGCTAAGACTTGCTCAATGCAACCAAGCCGTTTAAAACCAGCAAGTTTTGGGTTATGAGGGAGACGTGTTGTACAAGCTGTTAAGCGAACACCTTGCTGATAATAAGACGGTGGATAATCAGGCATTTCATGTAGACTTATAATGCGCCTTGGTTGTATGGTTTGATCATAATAAAATCCCCTTCCACCACTGCCACGACTGATTATTATTTTAATAATGCCTACTTGCTTTTGTGAGGCTAAAGCCAAAATTTCTGTTTTAAGGAGCGTATAATCAATGGGCATAATACCTAATGTATTGAGCCCTTTTTTTAAGCGTTGTAAGTGTGGTAATAACTGTTTTACCTGTCCCCCGCGTATTGCTAACGTTTCCCAAACTCCATCACCATATTGAAACCCGCGATCACTGATAGGCAAAGAGTTTGTTTCCACGCCATTAACCCATGTTACTAACATGGCTCAAAAACCTTTAGTAAGCCTTTTGCTTTATGTCGCGTTTCTTCAACTTCGTTGTTAGGGATAGAGTCATAGACAATACCAGCACCGGTTCTGAAGTTAAGCTCTTTGCCTTTCATAACCATGGTTCGGATTAAGATATTGAAGTCTAGATCTCCTGAATGATTAATGTAACCCACAGACCCCGTATAAGAGCCACGACCTATTTTTTCTAATTCAGCAATAATTTCCATACAACGTACTTTTGGACAACCTGTAATCGTGCCACCAGGAAATACCGCATTAATGATCGCTCCAGGGGTTACATCAGCACGTAATATACCCTTAATATTAGAAACAATATGGTGAACATGCTCGTAGCTTTCAATAACCATCAGTTCATCAACTTCAACACTGCCTACTTCACTTACTCGACCTAAATCATTACGTAC
>CAYNGN010000042.1:2615-4832 GCA_964396615.1 uncultured Thiothrix sp.
GATCAATAAGCATAATGTGTTCAGCACGTTCTTTAGGGTGATTGATCAATTCTTTTAGTAAATTTTGATCATCTACAGGGTTCTTACTACGTGGTCGTGTGCCTGCTATTGGACGTGCTTCAATAATGCCATTTTTAACACGCACTAAACGTTCAGGTGATGAACTAATAATTGAAAAATCAGAGTAATGAACTAAGGCTGAAAAAGGTGCTGGATTGGTAATTCGCAAGTATTGATAGATATCAGCAGCAGTAATATCACGATGAAACTTACCATGCCATGCTCGTGATAAATTGACTTGGAACACATCACCCGCCTTGATATATTCTGCAATTCGCTCAACATCATTGAGATAAATCTCAGGAGCATCTTCAAACAACGTTATGGCAGTTGACGTAAATGGTTTGGTTTTAGAAGATGTGCTTATGGTGGCTACATTCTGTTTGACCTGCTTCCATTTTTTTTCATCTTTCTCTTCAGTAACAAACCAACATGTATTAAGTTGATGATCATAAACAATCGCTGACTTTACCCGAGTAGCAATAGCAAGGGGAAGATGAAAAACATCAGGGGAAAGTTCCAGTGTCGGTTCAATCTGACCTGCTAGTTCATAGCCTAAATAAACAAACCATCCCCCTGAAAAAGGTACGTGAGTTTGACTGAGGGCTGGCTTTTTTTCCTCAGAAAACCATTGATCAAATAGAGTGGTGAAATTTTCTGTTGCATTATATTCAACACGTAAACTATCCTCTGGAAAAGCAAAGAGAATGCTATAGCGTGTTGATGCAGTCGTTGATGACTTTTCTAAAAAAAAGGGATAGGAATCAGGATATACTTGATGTAAGGCGAGTAAGTCAATGGTGTTGGGTAAATGGTAAACAGACAAGGCTTACATCTCGTAAACGTTAGAATTATGGCATCCTTCATTTATTAGTTAACAATCTAGCCTGCTAGGAGTTCCCTCCTCTAATCTCAAACAACGTTCAGTTTCAGTGAGACTCCTAGCAGGCTTCAAACGGTAAACTATTTTTGGCATGTATGAAGGATGCCAGAATTATTTAGAGTTTCTTAAAAATCAATGTGCCATTTGTACCACCAAAACCAAATGAGTTTGACATTACAAAATTCACTTTAGCATCACGTGCTGTATTAGCTATAAAGTCAAGGTCACATTCAGGGTCTTGATTATCAAGATTAATTGTTGGTGGTAACGCCTGATCTCTAATCGCTAAAATACTAAAAATAGCTTCTATGCCACCTGCTGCACCTAATAAATGTCCTGTCATTGACTTGGTGGAGCTGATTGGTACCGTCTTTGCAGCATCACCAAATGCACGTTTTAGCGCAATGGTTTCAGCCAAGTCACCTGCAGGCGTTGATGTGCCATGAGCATTAACATAATCAATATCTTCTGCATTGATACCTGCATCATTTAGTGCGTGTTGCATACATCGTGCAGCACCTTCTCCGTCTGTAGAGGGTGATGTCATATGATAAGCATCACTACTCATACCAAACCCAACTAATTCGCAGTATATCTCAGCACCACGGGCTTTTGCTGTTTCGTATTCTTCTAACATAATCACCCCTGCACCATCACCTAACACAAAGCCATCACGGTCTTTATCCCAAGGACGACTGGCTGCTGTTGGATTATCATTACGGGTTGATAGCGCTCTCGCTGCGGCAAAACCACCAATACCTAGAGGGGTTGAGCCCATTTCTGCACCACCACAAAGGAACGCATCTGCATCCCCATAAGCAATCATGCGTGCTGCATCACCAATACTATGCGTTGCGGTTGCACAGGCCGAAACAGGGGAAATATTATGCCCTTTTAAACCATGCATAATAGATAGATTACCTGAAACCATATTGACAATACTACTTGGCACAAAGAAAGGGGAGATTCTGCGTGGACCTTTCTCAAGAAAAATACCGTAATTTTTTTCTATCGTACCAAGACCACCAATTCCTGAACCTACAATCACACCTGTTCGTGGTGCCGTTTCTTCATTCACATCGTAATTAGCATCAGCAAGTGCATCCGTACCTGCACCAATACCATAATGGATAAACTTGTCCATTTTACGTTGGTCTTTGCGTTTAATGTAAGCACCCGTGTCGAAATCCTTGACATTGCCTGCAATCGTTACACTAAACCCTGTTGTATCAAATAAATCAGGGCTTACAGTATCAATTCCACTGTTACCCGCT
>CAYNGN010000042.1:4856-10737 GCA_964396615.1 uncultured Thiothrix sp.
CCGACAGGAGAAACGATCCCCAGACCAGTTACTACAACGCGTCTCTTAGACAATGTTATTTTCCTTAGATTGCTATCTAAATTGATTGTTGCTTTGAGTTACTTTATCTTGCTAACACGCTAACTACAAAAATTACAAGTTAGTGTTTGAAACCTATAATCTAACTATCAAATGACCAGAATGATCCCTTAAGCACTGTAATTATTTCTACAGTGCCTTAATAAAGCGAGTTAGCTACTTAGCTTATTGATATAATCAATAGCAAGCTGCACAGACGTTATTTTTTCAGCTTCATCATCAGGAATTTCAGCATCAAATGCTTCTTCCAGCGCCATAACTAGCTCAACAGTATCTAAAGAGTCAGCGCCTAAATCCTCAACAAATGATGCTGCATTTGTTACTTCTGCTACTTCTACATCAAGTTGCTCAGCAACGATTTCTTTTACGCGACTTTCAATATCACTCATTTTTTATTTCCTTAAGTTAAATAGTTGTTCAGCAACTCTGAAGCCCTGTCCCGAAAATACACTACTTAATAGTATCCAGCGACCCAAAAACCTCATTCTGCTATTTTTCAAACGGCATTGTAGATAAAACAATACCATCAATCCAGTCTTGTTATCATTATCTGGCAATCATTTGCACATTCTTCATTAACGCTAGGAGCGTTATCCCATATACATGCCACCATTTACATGAATGGTTTCGCCAGTTATGTATGCTCCCATATTAGAAGCCAGAAAGAGTACAGCATGGGCAACATCTTCTGCTGACCCTAATTTTTGTAGTGGAATATTTTTAACCAGAGCTTCATGCTGTACATCAGGTAAAGCTCTAGTCATATCAGTATCAATAAAACCAGGGGCAACAACATTGACCGTAATACCACGTGAGCCAATCTCTCTAGCAAGTGATTTAGAAAAACCAACTAACCCTGCTTTTGCTGCGGCATAATTGGTTTGGCCAGCATTGCCACTAGAGCCAACCACGGATGAAATAGAGATAATTCGTCCTTTACGGGCTTTCATCATACCGCGCAGACAGCCTTTGCTCGTGCGATAAATAGAGGTAAGGTTGGTATTAATAATACTCTCCCATTCATCTTCTTTCATACGCATTAACAAGTTATCGCGCGTAATGCCTGCATTATTAACCAGTATTTGAATAGTACCAAATTCTTTAGTAATTGTTTTTATTACGTGAGTAACTGATTCCGCAGTAGAAACATCAAGTACCATGCCTTTACCTTTAATACTTGCTTCAGCAAAATATGCACTAATGGCTTCAGCGCCTTTTTTTGAGGTTGCTGTACCAATAACAATAGCGCCTTGCTTACCTAATGCTTCAGCTATTGCTTTGCCAATACCACGGCTTGCCCCTGTAACAAGGGTGATTTGTCCTTCTAGATTTATCATGAATTATCCTCACAAAATTGCAATGCTGTCTCAAGTGACGCTGAATCATGCACACAAATGGTTTTTATGTTTCTATCTATGCGACGATTAAGTCCAAATAATACCTTTCCAGGACCAAACTCAATCATTACATTGTTCGCATAATCTGCTTTTAGATTCTCCACTATATCCACCCAGCGAACAGGTTTAAATAATTGCTGACTTAAAGCAAGACGTATTTCATCAACGGAATGGCGCGGCATCGCATCAACATTATGTAAGACAGGAAGCATTGAGGAATCCAGTGAGAATGCGGTTTCAGTTAAGTTAACACCTAATTTATCAGCGGCTTCTTGCATTAAATCACAGTGAGAAGGAACACTAACAGGCAGTTTAATCACTCTTTTTGCTCCCGCTTCTTTCAGTGAAGCTGTAGCAAGATCCACCGCATTGCTATTGCCAGCAATAACGACCTGACCAACAGAATTAAAATTTACCGCTTGGACACACTGACCACTGTCATCAGCAATCTGAGTACAAATAGAAATAATGGTCTCATCATCCAAGCCAAGAATAGCAGCCATTGCCCCCTTACCTTCAGGAACAGCCTGCTGCATCAATTCTGCACGTATTTTCACTAATGAAATGGCATCAACAAATTGCATCGTTTGATTAGCAACGAGTGCGGTATATTCGCCTAAACTATGTCCCGCAAATGCGGTGGGTACACACCCTCCCCGTTCTTGCCAAACCCGCCAAACAGCAATACCTGCTGAGAGCATAATGGGTTGCGTATTGGTTGTTTTACCTAACTCTAAATCAGTCCCTGCTTGAACCATTTGCCATAAATCAAAACCTAAGACATCAGAAGCCTCTGTAAAGGTTTGTTTTACTAACGTACTTGATTCAGCAAGTTCTGCTAACATTCCAACAGATTGCGAGCCTTGACCAGGAAAAATACCAGCAAATGTCATACCATCTCCTTGAAAATAGGTTGAAGACCCCAATAATGGGTAGCATGAGCTGTTGGTATCATTACTCGGGTAGATCTAAAAAATATCTCGCGATAATACAGGCAAAACGTAGTTGGATAAAGTGAGACTTCGTTAAATAACACTTGTTTTTAGCATTTATCAGCGGATAATACAGCGCTTTCTAATATTAAGGAATACAGAAGTAGTATGGCAAAAGAAGAACATATTGAAATGGAGGGTGTAGTGAAAGAAACACTACCCAATACCACCTTCCGCGTTGAGCTTGAAAATGGACATGTTGTAACTGCACATATATCAGGTCGGATGCGCAAAAATTATATAAGGATATTAACGGGTGATAAAGTAACGGTTCAGCTAACCCCTTATGATTTATCCAAAGGAAGAATTACTTTCCGTTCTAAATAATAGAGGCAATCATTAACTAAAACGTTAATTGAAGTTAATATCACTCTAAATCCAATGACTCATTAGATTCATTGCCTGCACGGGCTGGTAAGGTTTCCCCACATTTTTTTCCGAGTGTTTCCCAGTCAAAGAATGGGCCAGGATCAGTCTTGCGAACTGGCGCTATATGCTCATGTCCAGTAATATTGTCTAACGTGAGCGTAGGATATTTTTTAACTAAGCTATGCAAAACATCACTTAATACTTCATATTGCTCTGTTGTAAAAGCCTCATAGTCAGTACCTTCCAGCTCTATTCCAATAGAAAAATCGTTACATGCACTACGACCTAAATACGTTGAAATACCCGCATGCCATGCCCTTTTATGGAACGGGACATATTGTATAATTTCACCATCTCGACGTATCAACAAATGACTAGATACTTGCAATTGGTAAATTTCTTCAAAAAAAGGATTAGCATCTTTAGGGAGTGTATTGGTAAATAGCTTGGTAATCCATTCACCACCAAACTCTCCTAGTGGCAAGCTAATATTGTGCAGAACAATCAGAGATATATCGTCATCATCATCCCGTTCATTGTGATTGGGAGACTCAATATAACGAGCTTTTACTAATATGCCTTTTTTTATTTTCATACTCAATAATCATTTCGAATAATTAATTTAGGAACTAAAGCTTGATTCAAGCAATCGATGACTTTCTAACCGCATCGGCTATTTGCTCAGCATATTCAGTGACAATCATCATATCTTCCCCTTCAACCATTACTCTAATTAATGCTTCTGTGCCTGAGGCTCGTAGCAATACACGCCCTTTATCCCCCAGCTTTTTTTCAACATCTTTTACCGCAGCTTGAATACCTTTAGCTTTATCAAGATTAATTTTTTTCTGTATTGGAACATTAATCAGAATTTGTGGGTATTTTTCCATCACTTGTTTTAATTCATGAAGTGTCTTTCCTGAAACAACCATTGCATGCAAGACTTGCAGTGCAGCGATCGTACCATCACCTGTTTCAATACGATCACGAATTATAATATGCCCAGACCCTTCACCACCAAGTACTCCATTACACGCACGTAATTGCTCCATGACATAACGATCGCCAACATTAGCACGACGAAAGCCCACATGCATGTTTTTAATGGCTTTTTCCAAACCAAGGTTACTCATAAGTGTACCAACGACATCGCCTGATAAGGACTCATGTTCTAATCGGTGCTTAGCCAGAATTGCAATAATTTCATCACCATCAACAATTTCACCTTGTTCATCAACCATCATTAATCGATCACCATCACCATCAAGCGCAATGCCTACATTGGCGCGATATGTTTTTACATTTTTTTGTAAATTTGATAATGATGTTGCGCCACATTCTTTATTAATATTGACACCATTAGGTTCATTGTAAATGGGTATCACCTCTGCCCCAAGCTCTTCCAATACACTTGGAGCAACATGGTAGGTTGCTCCATTTGCACAATCAACTACGAGGCGTAATCCATTTAAACTCATCTCAGCTGGAACAGAACGCTTACAAAATTCAATATAACGTCCAGCAGCATCTTCTACACGTACCGCTTTACCCAAATAATCTGAACTGACCGTAACAATATCTTTTTCTAAATAAGCTTCTATTTTCATCTCAATAGCATCATCTAGTTTAGTACCATTAGCAGAGAAAAATTTAATGCCGTTATCATAATAAGGGTTGTGAGAAGCACTGATAACAATACCTGCTGAAGCACGAAAAGTACGTGTAAGGTATGAAACTGCTGGGGTTGGCATAGGACCTACCAGCAGGATATCAAGCCCTGCAGCAACAAGGCCTGCCTGCAGGGCAGACTCTAACATATAACCTGAAATGCGCGTATCTTTACCAATAACAGCCAATGGATTTGAGTTATTTGATAATACTTTACCCGCAGCCCATCCTAGCTTGAGTGCAAAATCAGGTGTCATAGGAAATTTTCCAATCGGTCCACGAATACCATCAGTGCCAAAATACTTTCTACTCATAGTGTTGTACCCCTTGTACTATTTTTAATGCTTCTACCGTTTCTTTTACATCATGTACGCGAATAATGGCAGCACCTTTTAAAGCAGCAATGACTGCTGCAGAAACACTTGCATGTAAACGCTCTGTTACTGACGGATTCCCCAGTAATGCGCCTAACATTGATTTTCTTGATAAACCAACTAATAATGGTTGCTTAAAGCGAGAAAAATATGGTAAATGCGCCAGTAATTGTAAGTTGTGTTCCAGTGTCTTGCCAAAACCAAACCCAGGATCAAGCAATAAGCGCTCTTGCTTAATACCCGCATTTTCACAAGCCATGATACGTTTGCTAAAAAACAGCGAGACATCCTGAAGAATATCGCTATATTTTGGCTTGTTTTGCATGGTTTCTGGAGTGCCCTGCATGTGCATTAGGCAAACTAACACATTAGCTTGCTGACAAGCTTCTAAAGCCCCCTCTGCTTGTAATGCTTTTACATCATTAATCATACCTACACCAACAGCAATAGCATGAGACATCAAACTTGCTTTGCTGGTATCAATCGAAATCAGTGTATCAAATTCAGTAATGAGTTTTTCAATGACGGGAATAACACGGTGTGTTTCTTCATCGAGGGAAATTTTTTTTGCATTTGGGCGTGTTGACTCACCTCCAACATCAATAATATCAGCACCATTATTGATCATTTTTTCAGCCTGATAAAGCGCTTTATCAATTTGAGAAAAGTTGCCACCATCAGAAAAAGAATCTGGTGTGACATTTAGAATACCCATCACTTGAGTCATCTTACCCCTTACTCCCTCTTATAACATACAAAATACAATGAATTTAAAATAAGTATAAAAAATAAAGGCGCTAATGCGCCTTTATTTTTTACAATTTTCTACGATTAAATCATAGGATTCATACCAACTTAATGTGAACCAGCAGGATCTCCTACAGTATCATCATTCTTTGAATCATCTTTTTTATCAGATTTATTATCAGTGGAAGAGACCGATTTATCATCATATGAGGAATCAGAAACAAATTACAAAAAAGAAGGTCAAGTGGCAAGTTTC
>CAYNGN010000043.1:0-10570 GCA_964396615.1 uncultured Thiothrix sp.
AGGTTGATAGTGAAGATATTGTCTGTATTAATTACACCTGTCATTTATTTATCATACCATTTGTGATAGCTACGTTTTTTCCCTGCGCGTTGAGAAATAATTCCCTCAATATAACTCAGGTCAGGGATCTGGAAAGTTTCATAGAGGTCGTTAAGTGGGACAAGAAAAAGCTTATCATCCTGTATTCTGAGTTGACGAAAGATGTATTCGTCGTTTAAATCCTTGGCAAAGACATAAGAACCATCACGGACAACACCGCCTGGATCAATAATAATAATGCAGCCCGTGTCAAACTCTGGCTCCATGCTGTCATCAATGGCTTGTAAGGCAAAGGGTTCAGCTTCAGAGCAACTGCCGTCGCTGCCCATACTGCTGGCGATATTGTTATTGAATGCTTCTTCAACACTGATCTTTATTTCATTCATGATTGAGGCTCGTCTTGTGGCTCATCTTGGGGCTTGTTTTTACTAAATTCAGTCGCGGTTACATGTTGTTGTGGCTTGTACCAATGGAGCTTTTCGTGCAATTTGACGACGTGTCCAATAATCATCAAAGTGGGTGCGCGTACGCCTGAGGTTTTTGCTAATTCAGGTAAGGTTGCTATCGTGCCGATATGAGTTTTTTGATTACGTGTTGTACCTTGCTCGATAAAAGCAGCAGGCGTATCACCTGCTAAGCCATGTGCTTGTAGTTGTTCGCTAATAATATGCACACCTGTTAGTCCCATATAGAAAACAATCGTATGGTTGGGTTGTACGAGTTGTGCCCAATTGAGATCAATGCTGCCATCCTTGAGGTGTCCTGTGGCAAAACTGCATGATTGGGCATAGTCACGATGGGTCAAGGGGATGCCTGAGTAGGAGGCGCAACCTGCAGCAGCGGTAATCCCAGGTACAACTTGAAATGGAATACCTTCACTTGCCAGTGTTTCAATTTCTTCACCGCCGCGACCAAAAATAAACGGGTCGCCGCCTTTTAAGCGTAAAACACGTTTGCCTTGTTTGGCTTTTTCTACGAGTAGGTCATTGATCTTATCTTGTGGAACAGCATGGTTATCTTTTTCTTTGCCAACATAAATACGTTCTACACTGCGATTCGCCATGTCTAAGATGGTTTTTGACACAAGGCGATCGTAAACCATGACATCGGCTTGTTGCATTAATCGTAGTGCTTTGAACGTGAGTAAATCAGGATCACCAGGCCCTGCGCCGACAAGATAGACTTCCCCCATGAGTTTGGCATCGTTGCCTTTGGCTAATAAAGTATCTAATAATTGACGTGCTTGCTCTTTGTGACCTGCATAAACGAGTTCAGAAAATTGTCCTTTTAGCGCATTTTCCCAAAAATGTTTACGTTGTTCGTTGGTATCAAAGTGTTGTTTGACTTTATCGCGATACTCTTCCGTGATACTGGCAAGCTCCCCACAACTTGCAGGTACCATCGTTTCAAGTTTCATGCGTAATTGACGTGCGAGAACAGGTGATGCGCCGCCTGTGGATACTGCAATAGTGACGGGAGAACGATCAACAACAGAAGGTACAATATAACTACACAGCTCAGGGTTATCGACGACATTTACTAAGGTATTGCGTTTATTTGCTGCGTGAGCAATTTGGGCATTAATATCACTATTATCAGTGGCAGCAATCACTAAAAATGCATCAGCAAGATCGGTTTCACCTTCGTAGCAACGTGCGATATGAGTTATTTCTTCTGCCACGAGACGTTGTTGTAGTTTTTGAGTCAGTGTCGGGGAAATAATGCAGACCGTTGCTCCCGCAGATAGCAGCGAGTAAATTTTACGCTCAGCAACATTGCCACCCCCAATAACGAGGCAGGGACGGTTTTCAAGTTTGAGAAAAATAGGGTAGTGATTCATTGACGACGTTTCCGTTTTCGACTTTTATAAGTAACAATTCCTTTTACCATTTCACCATAGGGGAAGTTGTCAATCGTGGCATATTCTAGTAATGCGGTATTGACTAATTCATAAATATTATCAGTAGTTTGATGGTCTTCTCGTTCTGGGAAAAGTTGTTTTTGTAATTGTAGGCAGCCACCTGCCTGTACCTGTAGTTCTTTATTATGGGGCATCGGACCATCAATTAGGGTGACCCTTAACGCGAAGCGTGCCTTTTCGCGCATAGTATTAAGATATTCAGTACAGTTGGCAAGTGCAGCGACTGAGCGGCAGCCCATTGCTTCACGGGTTGCTAAATTGAAGCGTTGTTTTTGCTCGCAGTCACAACGTCGGTTCGTTAGCGCCTTTTCAAAGATGCAGCGATTTTTGTTGATTTGGTGATAAACCTGACGGTATATGTCTTCGTCCATAATCTGTGTTGTTGTGTAGAAGCGCTTAGGCTACTTTTCCCACTCCAAGACCACTTTTTCTTCTCTTTTTTCCATGAGGGTTTCTTCCGCAGCTAATTGGTTTACCGCAAAGAGCATTTTTATGGTAGTACCACTGTCGAGGGGAAGTTCCTTGCGTATGTCACGGGCTAACTCACGCGCATCACGGTATTTTTCAAAGGACTCTTGCAACTTTAAGTTTTTGATTAACTCGGTGGGTTGGGTGATTTTAAAAACATAGTACGGCATTTTTTACCTCAGCTTGGTTAAATACTTATCGGGCATAGAAGACAATAGGCAGTATTTGTATAGTATTGTACCTACTTTTTTTACATTCTGTATAAAATTTATACAGAGTAATAGAGTGCTTAACGCATTCTCAATTTGGTAACGTTTTAGAAGTCAGCGTTTGATAATGATTCAATACGTATTTGCAATTGATGAATATTCACTCCTAAGCATAAACTAAGTGCATTATAACATTAATATATCAATCTTTTCTAATATTGGTAGCGTGACAGGTTGCAAACGTCGGCGCATCACGGTACCTACTGAATCATTTCCTGCAAATATGGGGATTAATGTATCTTCTCCAAGCTGTGCAAGGACTAAAAGTGCATTAAAGAGCGGGATATGTTCCTCTGTCAATGCGGCAATGATGTGCTGTGCATCCTCTGGACATATCACGTCACCATTATTTTTTCCACAGCAAAACAGAGTTGCTCGCTGTTCTGCATCGGCTATTTCGCGTGTGCCTCGGTACTCAGGAAAAGGGAGGTTAAAATAGCTATCAACGGCTTTAAACAGTGAAATGACTACCTCTTGATCAACAGGCTTATCCAGTGCTTGTTTCAGTGTTTCTAGCCAACCTTGTCCTTCGGATGAGAGTAATTGACACAGTGCTTGTGCATAAATATTGTTGGTTGCGAGTGACTCAGACAGGCTGTTTTTAATCGTTGCTAAGTGAGGGTGGTCGGGTTTGCATAATGGGATATTTATACCAGCATCACTATGCAGAAAACCAACATAATAGGGGTTTTTGCGTTTGGCATGTTTCCATAGTTCATTGCGTTTCTTTTCGGTGATGAGGTCACCTTGTAGACTAAGGCGAACCGTATCAACCACATTGAGTTGTTCTTCTTCAAAGGGGAGAAATTCGAGCAGATATTCCACTAATTCTTTGCCTAGTTCACCGATAATGACATCAGGGTAATGTAACAAACGGCGTGCGACTTCAGTGGTTGGATAAGCCCACCATGCGTGGCATGCCATCTCATGACTCAGTTTAGGGCTATGCACCATGGCAACAATGGCTTCAGGTTCACCTAATAACAGCATATGTTCTAAGGTATTATTGGTTTGTCCCATGCGTGTCCAGCGTTTAATGAAAACAGGATAGCCACTTGGAGAGCCTGTTATTTTCATCGACAAGAGTTCACGCACCCAGCGTAAGTATTGTTCATCGCGAGCGGTCGGGTTGAGTTGTACTTTTGCTTCGCCTTTTTCCGTTAAGGCATACACGGTCATGGTGCCTTCGCTAATACGAATGGCATGTAAAGGCTGGGCAAGTAATACGTTGAGCCGTAGATTGTCTTCGTTGGAGAGTTGCATGAATATTGATGTAGAAACGGGGTCGCTGAGAAGCAGCAAAGTATGTGGTCAGCGAGGGGAGAAATCAATATCCTTCTAGGGGTAAAGGGTAACAGCAGGGTTGGTTTTACCTTCCCTGCTATTTTTTGTGCTTATTTTTACTTCTGGCTTGCGTAGTACTCAGTAACCGCTTTAATATCTTCAGCACTTAGCTTTTTAAGCTTCTTCTTCATTTTCTTTGGAATCTCACGCTTACCTTCAGCAATTAATGAGAATTGACGCTCTAGGTAAGGTTTCCACTGACCTGCAAGGATAGCTGCGTCATCTTCTGCTAATGAACCGCCTTCAGAATGACATTTTTCACAGCTTTTGTTATGTATTTTTTCGCCTTTTGCGGCTAATGCTGCATCTGTTGTTTGGCTGGCGGCAACGAATTTTTGTCCTGCGTAATGATCAGCAATGGCTTGCATATCCTCAGCACTCATATCTTTGATTGCTTCTTTCATATCGCTGGCTTTACCCCCTTTAGGTGTGTATTTTTCAGCGGCACGAGCGCCTGATTGGTATTGTGGCAAAATTTCAGTAATGGTTGCCGCAGAAAAGCCAGCGATTGTTGGTACTTTACCGTCGCTACTGACACCATTTTTGCCATGACAGGTATCACATTGTTTCGCTATTTCAGCAACATCTGCTTGGCTTAGTGCGGGTAAGCTGGCTACTAGAAGAGTACTAATAATAGTTCCCATGATACGTTTGTTGAATAACATATTTATTCCCCTAAATATTAAAAGTGACGAAAATGAATATAAAATAATAAAGATAAAAAACAAATATATAGCAAGTTTTTCATAATATATGCTATTTGTTTTAGATCGAGTTTATCGTAGAATTTTTTGAAAATGCTGATGTAGACATGCACAACAAGTATACAAAATTATACATATAAATTTATAAATATGTGTGATCAGCTTTATAAAAAGACCAGCAAATGCTGGCCTTTCCATGTTACATCGCTGATGAGATCAGCTTAGGTATAGCAAGAGTAAATCTAACGCATTTACTTCTGAACTTTGCGTTGTCCTTGAACGTGAATATTTACACGGCGATTCTCAGCACGACCTGCTTTTGTTGCGTTATCTGCAACAGGTTGCATTTCACCTTGACCACTAACACGCATTACACCCGTGTTCATGCCTTGAGCAGCAAGATAGCTTGCAACAGACTCAGCACGACGCTCTGATAATGCTTGGTTATACTTTTCTGAACCACGGCTATCAGTGTGGCCAACAACGCTAATAGCAGTAGGAGCAACGCCTGATGTTTTTACTTTATGGCTGAAGCCATCTAACGTAGCACGTGCGCCATCACTAAGCTCTGAGCTATCTGTTTTGAAGTTAGAACCTGCTGCTTCATTTAGATTAAGCACATGGAACGTTGGCTTTGGAGGAACGACAGCAACAGGTGGCTTTGGTGGCTCAACTTTAGGTGGTGCAACCTTAGCAGGTCCACAGCCATCAAACTGATTGCCGCCAGAAGATTTGATGCATTTGCCTGAACTATCTTTTAATACAGAACCGCCTGAAGCTACCCAACCACCATCATGTGCTAAAGCAGTACCTGATAGTAATAAAGCAAAAACAGAAACGGCAGTTAAACTACTAATTTTCTTTGTGAACATATGATTGGCTTCCCCTTGTGGTGTCTATGGTACTCAATAAACGTTTTATTGCATTACTTGTATCTTTGAGGCAACTGAGCATCATTTTGTGTATGCATAAAACAACAGACCTTAATGTAACATTTATAAGTAAAACTTATCAAGTTTTTAATCGTGTGTTTATCCTTGTATTATGTGACTTCTTATCTACTTATTATAATAATTGGTTGTTTTAAATAAACAACATTTGTTGATTACATAGTCAATAGATAGAGAGAATGGTCGATTTATTATAGGGATAGGCTAATTGCTAAAAATAAGAAGCACTTGTATGACGTTATCTTCAGTTATTAATAATAAGTGGTATTAAATAAAGGATAATGGGTATTTTTGTGACTATTTTATCAATTTATCTGTGTTTATTGTTGCTATATCAATATGTTATCAATATTTTTTAGAGTATGTACTATAATAATAGCGTTTATAGTTTTAGATAGAGTGTACATAATGGATGACGCGACCATCGAACTTCTGCATAGTGACATGAATGATGCTATACAGGACAAAAATCAACGACAATATTATTGGGAAACAAGTAATCCCGGTTGTGTGAAGTCGACGCTAAAAAGTGACCTAAATGATGATTTACTGGATATTGCAAAAAAATATCATCTGCCGCTAAAAAAGATTCAGAAACTACTGCATCCGCAGCCTATTTCACACCCACATTCAGATATTCTTACATGCCACCATTGCTATTCGCTCTATCAGCCCAAAAACAGTCATCATTACAAACCTTACAATGCTGCCAATGCTGCCAATGCTGCCAATGCTGCCAATGCTGCCAATGTTACCCACTGGACATGTCCAACCTGTAAAAGCAGTTTACTCGAAGGCGAAGCACAGAAAAAATACGCCCTGTTAAGCCAGCATTTTCATCAAGCCTTGCAAGAAGCACCGCTAACAACCGACTTAAGCTTTATTGATGCATTATTTCTCATTGCTATTATCAATAATAGCCATAATGATGTAGGTCATGAGATTCGCCCCCAGCTATTGGCAAGTCATTCATTAGCGCCAACAGATGCGTTAAGCAGCATGATGTATGCCCATTTATTAAGAAAGAACATTATCGTCGTCAGTCCCAATAGCAATTTAGCGTTTATAGATTATAGTAAGTCGCCTTATTATCAGTGGGATCAGGTCTCTTGGTTAATAACAGCACAGGGTGATAAGGGTAATTTGTCGGAAGTTATTGCGGCTTGTTATGCCCATCTTGTCAATCGAAAATGGTCAGGTCATGACTTTGATGAAGTACAGTTTATGTGTGAAACGGTTTGGAACAACGAAGCATTGTGTTATATCCGTTATCTTGGTCAAAGAAATTGTTTTGAGGTTAGTGAGGATGATTATCGTGAGTTATCCAGCATCCTTGTTACATTATTGCGTCAATTTCCACTCACAAAAATTAACCTTTTGCTCTGGCGTACGGCCAAATTTTCCCAGCGCTTCTATTTGAAAATAATGGTGATCAACAGGCAACGAATCGGGCATTTATCGACCGTTTAGAAATCAACAGCCATAAGGCATTATATGATGATGGCACTATTCATGGTGATGGTTTTGCACGACAGGATCAAGTGGTTGGTTCTACCCTGAGTTCGTTGTTATTTAACGACATTCTACATGAAAAACAGTTTGGGCATTATAAGTTGCTAGAAGAAATCATATAACGCTACACTCTGCCAAAATAATAGAGAAGGAAATAATGCACATGTATTCCAGTAGCACGCAGTTTAATCATAAAAAAGTAGTGGATATTTCCACTGAGGTGAATCGTCTCGACCTCACTGCTATTAGCCCTATGCTTCGTGTTGACCCTGAAGCAAATAAAACCTTTGCAGATCATTATGAACATTTTTTGGCACATAAAGATGCCGCTATTTTGCATACGCTGGTTAATGGTTTTTGGGCGAATGAGTACGATCTTTCAGATACAAGCTATCTTTCACGGATGTTGGCGGTGCTTATTGACAATAAAGATACGTTACCCGCCTTAAAATCCTTGTTTATTGGCAATATTGAGCAAGAAGAATCGGAAATTTCATGGATTGAAATGGTGTGCCTCAGTCCTATTATTAGCGCGTTACCCTTAGAAAGCTTTCGTGCACGGGGTAATGGGCGTTTTCTGGAAGCACCGATTAATAATACAGGGCTGAAAAAACTCTCGTTAGAAACAGGCGGACTCTCTGCCGAAACCATCAAACACATTATTGCTTCCGATTTACCAAATCTAGAACACTTAGAATTATGGATTGGTGATTCAGAATGGTACGGTGATGCAAAATTTGCAGCAATCCAGCCTTTACTCAACAGCAATACGTTTCCTAATCTACAGTATCTAGGCTTAAGAAACTGTAACTACGCTGATGAACTTGCCATTGCACTAGCTGATGGTGCGGAGATTTTAACAACCGTGACAACGCTTGATTTATCCTTAGGTAATCTCAGTGATAAAGGCGCAGCAGCACTTGCTGCTTCAGTAGAAATTGCCTCACTGAATAAACTGGATATTCATCATCATTATATTGAAGACGATGCCCTCTTGGTAACACTTGCCACTGTTGTTTCTGAACTTGATGCTAGTGATAAACAAGAAGCCGATATTTATGACGATGATGGCGAAGAAGAAATTTCTCGTTATATCTTTGTTTCTGAATAATATTTCATAGGGCAGTCTCTTGTGGCTTCCCTAGTTGCTTTGGATGCATCTCAGCCTCATTTTGTGCTTTTAGCCAGTGAGCATGATCCACGTGTCGATGCTTTTCAATATGCCTTGCGACAACAAGGCTTAAGACCAGCCACACTTATTTCATACGGTGATTTCATTGCACAGCCAGAGCGACTCGCCGATCAACTTATTAAGCGTGCTAAGTCGCAGAATATCTTGCGCATTGATTCCCCAGGACGTGATCAACAGGTATATGCTGCAATCTTACAGCAAGGTATTTCACCCTTACGTGCCACAAAGCGTCCTTACCAAACAGCGCATGCCATCCAGCAGAAAATACAGCAAAAAGGTCGTATGATTGCGCCTTATCAGTTTTATGCAGGGTTTAAGGTAGTGATGCAACAGGTTAAGCAAACCGTGTTGAGTTTGCCTGATTTGCATAATGTGCATAATGTGCAACTGATGAATTCCCCTGACGATATTCTCTTAGCCTTTGATAAATATCGCTGTCAGCATTATCTACAGCAGCATAAAATCCCCGTACCTGAGTTATTAGGTTCTATTCAGTCTTACACAGAATTACGTCAAAAAATGCGTCAGTATAATATGCCTAGAGTGTTTATTAAGCTCAAACATGGCGCGTCTGCCGCAGGAATTATTGCCTTGGAAAGTAGTGCAAACAAAATACAAATACGCTCCACTGTTGAGTATCAGTCTAAAACCAAGGCTCTCTATAATACGCGTCGTTTAACCCGCAGCCGTAATGAAAATACAATAGCTGAATTAATCAATGCACTCTGTCAGATGGATGTGTACGCCGAACGTTGGATACCCAAGGCACAAATCGAAGACTATGTCGTTGATATACGTATCGTGGTCATTGGGTGTAAAGCGCAGCATAGTGTGCTGAGAATGAGTAAATCACCCATTACCAATTTACATTTACTCAATCAACGTGCGGATACCACGCGTCTACAACAACAAATGAGTACCTCAGCATGGCAAGCAATGTTAACAACCTGTGAGCAGGTCGCTGCATTATTTTCACAGTCGTTGTATATTGCCCTTGATATTGCCGTTGCAGTAAACTTCAATAAGCATGTCGTGTTAGAAGTGAATGCATTTGGTGATTTATTAAAAGCGGTTTTATATCGTGGTTTAACGCCACAAGAAGCTGAAATACAGCATGTGTTGATTAATGCTAACCTATGCGACATTAATATCTTATCTTAAACAGAGCAAACCACCACATGGCTAAAAAGCGTGACATACCTATTTTTCAACACCCGATTATCGAAACCCATTGCCACCTTGATTACCTAGAGGCTGATGCCTTAGAAGACGCATTACAAGCAGCAGCAGAAGTTAATATTGAACGCATTATTACCATTGCCGTCTCGCCCGATAACCTTGATACAGTGATGGGATTGATTAACACTCATCCGCAAATATGGGGAACACAAGGTGTTCACCCGCACGATGCGGATCATTATAACAGTGCTGTAGATGCGAAGATTCGGGAAAATGCATTGCATGAGAAAGTGTTAGCCATTGGTGAAATTGGGCTAGACTATTTCTACGAGCGTTCTGATCGCCGCAAACAATGTTCAGCGTTTGAAAGCCAGCTACAAATCGCCATTGATTTAGAGATGCCAATTGTGGTGCATACCCGTGATGCTGATGAAGATATGCAGCATATTTTGCAGAATTTTGTCGGTCAAATGCCCAAACGCGGTGTGATTCATAGTTTCACCTCAGGTAAAGCCTTGGCGGAATATTGTTTAGCAGAAGGTTTTCATCTCGGCTTTAATGGCATTAGCACTTTTAACAGCGCGGAGAATGTGCGTGAGATTATTGACTTAACGCCTGTTGATAAAATCCTTTTTGAAACCGATTCGCCTTATTTGACGCCTGTGCCATATCGTGGGTGTAAAAATGAACCAAAATATTTACCGTTTATTGCTGAGAATGTAGCAAAGGTAAAAAATATTTCGCTAGAAGAACTTTTACCGAAAGTTTGGCAGAATAGTGTTTCATTGTTTTTTGAAGGCGAAGAAGCTTGAGTTGGGTATCTTACATGACCATACCTATAGAGCGTCAGATAATTGCGTGCAAAAAGGAGAAGCCAATCCACATGACTGGCTGGCTGGAACAAAAAATGTGAATGTAATTATCTGAACATTTATAAGCTGAGCAATTGCAAAGACTATACCTGCCCTGTCCGCACATGACCTGCACCAATC
>CAYNGN010000044.1:0-10373 GCA_964396615.1 uncultured Thiothrix sp.
ACAGAATGATGTTCCTAGCGAAGTACCAGCACGCCCTGCAAGAAAAAAGCGAGGTCAACGCATTGTTGTAAACCCTAATGCTAAGCGTAAGAAAAAAGTCGTTAAGAAAGTAGCAAAGAAAGCGGTTAAACAACAACCAAAGAAAAAAAAGGTAAAAGAGCCCCCCAAAAAACAACGTCGTCCTGTTAGAGCCGTTACCGTAAAACCTCCTTCACTCACAGATGTTGCGGCAAGAGAGTTAGATGAGCGTTTAACAGAGCTTTATAGTGTGTGGTGTGATTTCAAACCATTAGAAGTGGGGATTGATGAAGCAGTATGGAAGTTGATTACTCAAAAAGAATGGGATTACTCAAAGCGTATTATGCGTAAAGCATTTAAGTTACATGTACGAGATATGCGTTATCGTAAAATAGTTGCTAAAGGTGGAAAACGCTATAACTTAAACAATGAAGAGGTTGATGATGTGCATGAGTTCTCTATGACTTATGCGCAACTGCATGTGGATAGAAAATCAGCACGACTTATTCGTGAAAAAAAACTTGTGGAAGAAATAGAAAATGCCATTGCAGCTGATCGGTTAAAAATACAAGAAGCTAAAAGCAATCGCCTATCACTCTGATAGTTGCATCATAAATGAGATAATTACTTATCCCGTTTATGATGCAAGATATTAAGTTACACAATATCATCAGGTGTTTTCATAAACACTATAATGAGTAATATAACAAAGATAACAACAACAGCAAATGCTATATCATGGACACTTGACCATTCTGTTGCTAAGATGCCTTTATCATAATTAGTTAACTCTGCTTCTTTTCCGTAAGAATCAGGTGAAAATATAATAAATAATGCTAATGTTTTTGTTATAATTTTTTTATATAGGAGTGACATTGTTTACTCCCCCCAATTTATTTTTAATGAATAGCGATCATTAATATCATAACTTAGCAAAACACAGTATTAATACATTACCTTATTCTAATATTTGATTGGCGTTTTGTTATCCATCGAAAAAAAAGGCTAAAATTTCCTATAATCAATAATACAATTATAAAAAACTCTTGGAAATAGCGATAAGGAAAGAGCTTGATGAGTAGGCTCATCTCCGAAAATACCCATGAGCCGTTATGAAAGAAAAGTGTGTGCAATTGATTAAAAAAATGATTAAAAAATACTATACCGAGTAGACCAAAACCAAGAGCAGCAATAATACTTATCGTATTTATTTGAATGATGTCATCTTTAGAGACTTGCTTCTTTACCACGAGCAACAATACAAACACTAAAAAAATACCTAGCGTGAGCAAGACTCCTTCTTTAAAATCATTAATCAACCGCTTCACATCCAACAAATGCCGCCTTTCTTCTATAGAGTATGCTTTACTATTAATAAGATGCTCATACGGCTCCTCTAGCAAATAACGCCATGTTACTTGCTGTAACTGCAGTTGATGCTCACTTAAAGGCGTAGAGAAGAGTTGTGTTTGATGATAACTAAAAAGCGTTATCATGATTGAAAGCCCCAATAACAGAGTTATAAATGACAACCCTGCCCCTCCTTTTACTACTAATACTAAGCTTTTTTTAATCATCATTGTTTAGATAGAGTTAGAAACGATAACCAATAGAAAGACCATAAATTATATAGCTATCATCCAGTTTTTCCGACTCACTATCAGCTTCTGCCTGTAAGTCTGCGGGTAAGTTGGTTAAATTATTAGGATTAGTTGATTGCAAGCTTAGCGTTGGATTAAGCCCAAATAAACTACCTACTTCAGCTTGGGCAAACCAACCTTGTCGGCTTTTGGACTTAAGGTAAAACGTATACCCTACCCCAATATACGGTACTATATCATTGGTTGTTACTATTCCATTAAGCGTACCTAACTGAGCACCATTATAAAACGTACCTTGCAACGCATAGTTAGTGTTTGCATCGGCTGTTCCAGTTAATGTGTAGTCACCATCAGTACGTGCTATGCCTAAGGTTGTATAAAAGCCAAGCCAGCTATAAGGATACCAATCAGCATTAAGACTAATATTTTGTTGATCAAGCGTTTCATTGAATTGGATTGTTCCCAATGTGCGCTGATTAACATAGTCAAACTGTGAATACCCCGCACGAAACCGCCATTTTTTATTCATACGAATAGCAGCATTTGCACCATAGGAATCCCCTAGCTCACCAATTTTTGCTGCTGATAATGCACCTTCAAACGTCCTGCCTTGTTGCAGGCTCCCTCCTGCCCATAGATGATTACTGAATAAAGCACTACTTACCACAATATGAGTCATTACAATAAAGCGTTTTATTTTCATTCCCTTACTCCCCTTGCTTGTTAATTACTAAGAATGGTGTGCCATAATCAATGGGGTTGTTGATATAGTTGAGTATCCATGCAGGAATAGTAGAAACGGCTTGCTGGATACCTTCTATGGGATCAAACATAAACACTTCAGCATCAACATTCAGATCTTTATTGATGCCATAGAAAGCCCCATCTTCTGCGACGACAACAGCACGAACATTAAAATAATCGTTAGCAGGATAAGTGATACCTTCGATGGTTTTTTCAACAAAACGGAAACTCGTAACGGCTCTTGCTTTGCCCGTTTCCAAATTCAGTACATTGAGGCGATCAATACCTTGATTAACCAGTTTATTCATAAAAGTAGCACGTCGCCAGACATAGACAGAAACGGTGTTCCCACCATCAAGCAGTTTAGTGCGGTACTTAGGTACAATAGTTACACTATTTCCTGTTGTTGGCTTTTCTCCATCACCTAAGCCAATATAAAAATCGCCATTCTTATTTTTACTCAACTTACTTTCAAGCAAAGCCTGTAATTCTCCTGCACGATAGTCAGCATCACCTATAAACCCCTCAGCAGGTCGCCACCATAATAAATAAACGGTTTGCTTATGACTATCAGCATCTTTATTAGGTTCATGATTGAGTGAAATAGTGAACTGAACAGAAGCATCTGTTTCATCAACCACATAAATAATTTGCTGATTTTGATTGATAAAATACAACCAACCTTTATCGGCACGTCGATAAACGGTTGTCCAATCCGAACTATAACCCTCAATAAGACCAATCGTTGTGTCATTACCCGTTGTGTCTAATTTACGCAATTCTCCTGTGGTTCGATTGGTATAAAAAGCATAAGCATTAGGTAACGTTGCAACTGGTTTCGGGCTAATGTAATCACTGGTAACGGTTAGCGGAATAGTTTTCGAGGTACTACTTTGCAAGCCATCAGTCACTGTAAAGGAAAATTCTTGCTCACCTCGATCACCCAGAATGGCATAGGTTTTAAGACGTGCTGAAGTGAGTGATTCATACTCTAACGATAACATCGTGTCATTTTCACCACTAATGAATACCTGAGAGATATCACCAACATCCGTATCACTCCATGTAATAGATTCTGCTAAATAGGCAGGATCATCATATTCTTTAAGCGTAATAGCTGAACTAGGCACATTAATTATAGGTTCTTGGTTGGTACTGCTTTGTTTCTTCACCCAGCCTTCAATTGCCTTATAATCAGCAGCAGAAACGGATAGGTTTTCATGAGCATTAGATACATTATCATTGGCTGTTTCGCCTTTAGCAAAAGTTAGCAGTTCTGATGCATCAGGCGTGGTAAAGTCAATTCGATAAGAGGCTGACTGTAACGTTTTTGACATTGAATTTGTTAAGTTACTTTGCCAAATATAGGGAGAATATTTAGTATCATCTTTATTGGCAAGGTGGCTTTTAATAACAAAACGTGTTTCTGAGTCCTTTAGCCATACGCTGCTTTTAAAGCGCTTTTCTTTTGGTAAACCAAACCCACTACCATCAATACCTACCGTATTATGATTATTATGACAACTAAAACAGTTTCTAACCATTGACTGATACGCTTTTTGTGCTGCAGCATCATTGGTTTCAAGGCTTGATTTTGTAAACGATTCAGCAATACGATTCGATAACCCCACCGGGATTTGTGTGGTCGTATAGGTAATAAAGGTTTGTATATCGTCACTTGACCAATGACGACTATGATCATACTGCCCATTAATATCAGCAATTGCACTAACAATATCAGCACTATACTTTGCGCCATAATCGCCTAAACGATCAAGGTTCCGACTAGTACTATCCGCATGTTCAGCATCTGCTGCAACGCTCAAGTCATTATTAAGCAACAAACTCCAAAGGAACGGTGCATAATGATAACTGTCATCCATCCCCATTGGGTTAATTGATGGATTGAGGTAAGGAATCGTTGTTTCAGATTCTCCTAGTTTATGCGCCCCTGTTACAAGATTACGATAGGTTGCATTGACATTCGACACCCCTGTTTTATTAGCAAGGTTTAGTTTATCTTTGGCATTATGACAAGTTGCACATGTTTTACCATTGTCATCACCAGTGTTTAATCCTGGCTTATTCAATAATGCAATAATATCGCCATGAAAATCAGGTACACTATCATAAGCGTTATAAGTACTAATATCGTTATAGGTTCCAAGCACATCACTTAAATCCCCCTGCATTTTTGTTGCTGCTGTAGAATGATAATCAGCATATAAGTCAAGGTTTGCTTGGCTTCTTTCTTGATGACATTGATTACACGCATTAACACGGTTAGCAACAAAGTTAATTTCTTGACGTTCAGCACGAACAGGAATCCATAGATCATTTTTTTGTCCACTCGCATCGGTGTGTTCAAAGCGCTTATTTACCTTCCAAACGTATAAACCCTCCTTCAAAATAGCCCCCAATGAACCATCTGCCTCTGGTTTAATAAAACCACCCACAGGAATACTCATTTCAGAGCCACTGGCATTTTTTAGCCCAATGCTGTTAGAGTCAGAAAAATGATGTGAGGGAATAAAGAATTGCATACTAATATCAGAAGCTGCTACACCATCTAGTTGATGCTGCACACCATTATCGGATTGTGCTAAATTCTGTACTAAAAAGCCTGTTTTTCCATTGAGATTGTTATTGGTAAAGGAAACACGACTTTGACCTAGTTGCCCTTCAGTAGCTGCAACTTGATCAGCAATAGGCGGGTAAAAACTGCGTGGTTGGACAAAATGATAATCATTGTGACTCATCACTTCTAGATCGGATGTTCTATCCGTTGACGCTATATCAGTAGGATAATCTTTAACAAACAACGCATAGGCATCATCAACAGTCGTACGATTTGAATAAACGAAGCTTTGATCATTGTAGTGATCAGGTGTACGAGAGATATTGTGATCTGAACTATTACTATTAGACAGTGCTTGCAAGGTGACACGAGCACTGCGTAAATCAAGATGTTCCCGCTTGGTCATAATAATATCCCCTTCTGCTGCGAAGTGATGATTACTACGTGTAGCCTGCGTCATCAGCATATAGCCTTTATAATCCCCTGTTTTAATTTCACGCGGTGAAAAAATGTTCGCCCCATTTTTATCCGTTGATGATTCTTGTCCATAAAAAGTAAAACTATCACTGCCATCCACTTGCATCTTCCATAGAGCGAAACGATTGGTACTTTCTTGGTGTTCCCATTGAGTAAACACCACAAGATTATTACCATCAGGTCCTTTAACTGCGACAGGATCTGTTTGATGTGAATTATTAAAACCAATACGGGTTAATGTTTTTGTTTCAGTATCTAGCTTATGAATAAGCGGGGTCGGTGCACGGTCATATTCATCACGCAACGTTGATTTAGCAGCATAGTTGATAGGCAGCTCATCATCGTTAACGGTTTTTGCCACAAATAACAATTCATGATTTGAACTAGGATCATTGCCTATATAGGTTGGATACATAAAATCCACTGAATTATCGTTACTGATTTTTTCTAATGTCTGACTGCCAATATCCAAACGATAAATACCCAATTTACGATTGGGATTATCAACTTCCTCACGACTCATCGCAATAAACAGGCTTTTACCATCAGGAGCTACATCGAAGCTTTGAATTCTAACTTGCTCCGTATCTTTACAATCATTATCGAGTGGTGGCCATACTTGCCATGTGCGGAACGTACCATCCGTTTGGCGACGACTGACTAATAACTTGTCTTCAAAACCTTTTTCATCATAGCCACTAGCAGGAAAACGCAGGTCAGTACGCTGATCTAATTCAGCCCAACCCAGATAAAAAACATCAGGGTGTGTACGTCCATCCAATCCTAATTTAACCGCATTTTGAGGCGTATAATCAGCGCCATCTTCAACGTTAGGAAGTATACTGCACTGAGTGACATCAGGTGTCCCTGTGCCCTCCACCGTGCTATTGTCAGGTGTGATGCATCCACTTAGCCAAAGTGATGCACATAAGATTAGAATAAATCGTAGGCTCATCGTATTCCCCAATAAAAATGATAAATGCTAAGTCCTGTAATATTATTAGAAATTCAGAAGGACGATGTATGCATTAAATAAAATTTAGTTTAACTATTAATTATATTTATTATATAGGCTAAATTTTGATCGATATAGCCTTTATTTTATAAAAAAGAGAGTTTACCAGCTTACTTGTGTTGTTAAGACAACATCTCAGCATATTATTTACCTAAGATGATAACTCACGTTACAATCCCGCTTTCTTTCTTAACATATCAAAACGGATATCATGATTCTTCAACCTAGCGAAAACCCTGGCTCTTACGAACGTCATCTAAAGCGTCGTCATAATAATGTTCTGTTTGAAGAAAGACAGGTGACGATGACCCAAGATGAACAGATGGAAGCACAACAGAAAGATCATGATACCTTGCTGGAATTTATGCAGGAATTCCAACAAGCATTAGAAGATACAGTGAAGCTGAAACCAACTAGTGATAGTGATGTTGTATTAAAATTAAAAGAGCAACTAGACAAGCTCTATGAAGCCTCTTGTGTTATTCCTGATGAACAAACAGAGTCACAGGAGGCGATTAAGAAATTACTCACTATTATTATGGCTTCAATACGCACTGGCGCTGGAAATGATCTAACAGCACATAAAGAACTTGATCAAGAAGAAACGGCTCGTCATGCTCATTTTGAATTACTGCAATCTAGTTTAGTGGCTGATTTGTTAAACCCAGCCTCTCCTATTATTAAGGCGGACCTACTCCCTACCCTGTTATCTACTGCTAAAGAAGATCTTGCGTTCGCTGTTCAGCTATTCGATGATGCACAACTAAAATTATTGATAGAAGAAGGTAACGCTTTGTTAAATCGGTTAGCAAAACATGAGGTTGAAATTAAAGAAGCCGTGGAAAACTTCGTTTTTATTGAGGGCTATATTGAGTATTTAAAGCTTTCTGAATCAGAATAAATTAGCAATAGCGCTTCCTAATGGACTGATTTAAAAAATGAATAATGGGTTTTTCAATCAACAGATAAAACAAAACACCACATGCTACAGCAATGATGATCATCACTATAAAAGCGATAAGAGGATGTAATGCATTGCCAGTGATAGACTGTAAAAATTTACTTACTGCTGATAACACGGGGAAATGGATTAAGTAAATAGAATAAGATGCCTCTCCTAGTAACAGTAATCCTGTTCTTTTTCCAAAGAATGTTTCTAAATAGACATTTTTTGCTTGTAAAATAATCGTTGCGGCAGTGATGCCTATTAGGATAATGAAGAGAATATCAGTCGTGTGCGTTCCTTGCTCCTGAAAGGTTGTTGCACCTAGTGCAGCAATAAAAAAGATGATATTGCTAAGTATAAAAATAGCTTTGTTAGAAGGTATTTGTTGATACCGAACCAATAGCATTGCAGTAGCAATTCCCATACCAAATAATAAGTTGTTGATAGAAAATAAAAAATTAAATGGAAAGACAAGGGGAATATTTGAAAAATTGAATACTAACACTAAGAAAAACCATAAAGTGAGTACTCGTTTTCCTATCTTTTTATTGATAATTGCAATAGCAAAAAGCAGATAAAAAAGTACCTCATGGATTAATGTCCACGCAACCCCTAAATGAGGGTTATTATTCTGCGGAATAAGCAGTAAACTTTTAATGAGCGGAATAATCTCTTTATGATAGGCATTACCAAAGTCAGGTATAAGTAACCAAAAAGGTGTAAACAGCAAAGTGATAATGATATAAATAGGATAAATGCGAAGCATTCTTTTTGATAGATAACAGTAAACATTTGCTGTTACACCAAGATCTTTTTTGTGGATATAGAAAATAATAAAGCCACTCAGCACAAAGAAAAACTGAACGCCCGCTTCGCCAATATTAAACATGTACAATAAATCATGACCACCAAAGTATTCATCAACCGTCATTTTTGCATGAAATAATACAACTAAAAATGCTGCAATGCCTCGATAGGCTTGTAATAAAGAGATCATGTTATGGTAATAGCCCTGCCCCTTAGCTAAGCATGATCAGGTTTTATGATGACCATGTGTTCCTTATTTTCTATAAAAATAAACTATTACATGAATTAACTAATATAATCACTCAAGAGTTTGCTTTCAGTTTTGCAGTTATAATGATTGTATTAGTCTAAAAATGTCTTTCGTTAGTTCCCCAACAACCTCTCTTGTGAGGTTTTAATCACTAATAATTTTTTTGATTTGTTTAGCAAGGCATTCCGCAGAAACATTTTTTTTATTGTGTTTTTTGTTCTTAATAGATGTTGATGACCAAATAACATAGTCTGTTCTATTATCATTAAAGGCTGTTTCTGCATATATTGCAGGCATACTTGGCACATGATCACCATATAGACAAAATAAGGTGTTCTTTTCATGTGCCTTTAACGTTGTCATTAAAGACCCTATCATCTCATCTGCATTGTTAAGATGGCGAAGATAGATGCTTAATTCATCCGTGTTATCAGGTTGAGCTCCCGTGTAATATTTTTCTTCATCCTCAGCAGTTGCTTTTTCCAAATGTAACGGACCATGGTTTTCCGTCGTAATAGCAAAAATGAAGCAAGGTTTGTTATATTCGTGTTTTAACGCCAACATTTCAATAATCTTCTTACTAACGGCTTGATCTGAAATATAAGGTCCGTATTTGTCTATTTCTTTAAAAGAAGCAATATCAATAAATTCATCAAACCCTAATTGAGGAAACAAACTTGCTCGACCAAAAAATTCAGCATGATGAGGATGAATACAAATACAATAGTAACCTTTTTGTTGTAAGTAGCTTGCAAGTGTTGCGACTTGATAGTGGCGCATATAGTGATAAGGATAAAAACGATAATATCCCATCTCCTCAAAGCCAATACCACTCAAGAATGAGAACTCAGTGCGCATGGTATTAGCCCCCCAAGCAGAAACATTTAAACGTCCATATTGTAGCGATTCAGCACAGCATCGATCAAAATTTTCCAACACATGGCGTGAAACGGAAGGGTGTAAGCGCCGAGCATCAAAAAAAGATTCGCTTTGCATGACAACAATATCGTGTTGTTTATTATTTTTTTTTGTTGTTAAAACGTGTGAACCCTCTGTTTTTGTATCTTGCCACGGTGTGTTTTTTAGTGTGTTTTCAATCTGTTTTTTATGCGTATCTTGTCTCGCTAAAATTTCATAACTTATTAATGAAGCAATAAACCCTATATGCTGAATATCTTGTGCGATATCTAGACGTGGCGTTTGCTTCAAGGCCATTTTATACATAAGCACAATAGATATGAGTAAATAGAGCATTAGCCATAAATAATTAAGTTCATGAATGGGTTCAAAATTCAACACTAATACAATCGCCGCAACAATAAGCACAGGAGCGCCAATAATAGGCAGCCAACCAAGAAAGGGGAAATAAAGACGTGGGTATTTAAACGCTTGAGAAAACATCACAATATCTGAAAAAACCAAGGGTTCTTTGAGTGCTTTGTATTTAGCATTACTGATTATCACAAAAATAGCTTGGGTAATGAGTACAAACAGACTCGAAAAAACGGGGCGCTGCACAATGAGAAGACTAAGCAAATAGAACAAACTAATAATGGAAAAATGCAAGAGATAGGCCGTATAGGAGCGATATATGTTAGGCACTGAGGGCTGAATAAAACGCTCAACACCAAGGCTTATAATCGTGGTGATAAACCCTATCCATACTACATAAAAACCAGTCATATTTTTCTATCACGACCATAAGTTATTTTGGATAAAATATAATCCGCCATAGTGGCGGGGAGTAACGTTAACAATTGTGTCCCTAAAGAGAGAGGAAAAGGAAAAGCAATACAGGCTTTATTATGTGCTAAGCCGTTTTTAATGATTGTTGCAGCCTTTTCAGGTGACATCATAAAGGGTTTAGCACCATAAAAATCATCACTCATCGCCGATTTAATAAAACCAGGACAAATCACTGAAACCTGTACATTGTC
>CAYNGN010000045.1:0-10362 GCA_964396615.1 uncultured Thiothrix sp.
ATTACTCTAGCGTTATCGTTTTTGATCTAAAGGAACAAGGGTCGATTTATCGTCCCTTGTTTGGGGTTTGGGGAAACCTAAGTCCTTTATTTTTTCCCAATATACTCAAATACAACAATGGTTTCAAGGTAATGAAAGCCAAGTGACATGACAGCAAAGTTCATTGAGAACCTGCTGCGATGAGTAGTCGTAAGAATTCGGGGGAGCGTGGAGTTATTTTCATCGTGCTATTGCCATGTGATATTACCATTTTTTAGACAAACTTAGCCCATAAGTCCCCTTAGTTGCCATTGGTTTAAGAGAGAGTCCTTTATAGGGTTTGGTAAAGTAAAAACTGCTGATAATACCCAGTGCTGCGCCTGCAAGTACATCTTCAGTATAGTGTTTATCAGTTTCTACCCGACTATAGCCAACCAAAGTTGCGGCCATATAAGCAGGAAGTGCATATTTTGTCCCATAGCGTTTATGGATAAAAGCGGCTGCTTGAAAGGTGACCGATGAGTGTCCTGATGGAAAGGATAGGTTGTCTTCACCATTGGGTCTTTCTTTATGGAGGGTGTACTTTAATCCTTGGGTGATAATGAGATTAGTAGCTGCTGCTTTGTAAAATTGTGTGCGGCCTTCTGTATCATCTGCATAAAAAGTTGAACCATAGGCAATGGCAGGGAGTAGAAAAAGCAGTGCATCACCTGATTTTTCAAGGGTATCAGCAGCGAATGCCATTTGTTGTAAGGGAAAAATAATGAATGACAGTAAAATGACATGAGTAACTATAAGAGAGTGGTTTTTGTGTCGTGTTTGGTGAGAGGCTTTTTTTATTGTTATATTTTTTTCCATAATGCTCAATATCCTGATGAAGATTTAGGTTTGTAATAAATGCTGTGCCAAGGGGGGGATTCTATACGATACTAATATTGAGCGGAGCAGGGGAGCTGTCCACTATCTTTTACAATATTGCCTGTGAATTATATAAGATGAAATGAATGTTGGAGAGATTATAGTGAGTCAGGTAAAGAATTACACAAATAATAAGCATGTCATGTGATTTAAAATAACCTACATGGCATGCTGGATATATGACTGTTAACGAAGTCTTAAACATTGTCCTGGATGTATTGTAAAGTCTGGACTTTGCAAGTTATTTAAACGAATAATATCATTGCGTTTTACCCCATGATTAACACCGATACGATAAACACCATCCTTTGCTCTTACGATATAGTAGTTACCACTGGTGGTATCACAATTTGATCGTGTCCAATTTTGAGGGTTATCATTGGTTAGATAAGGTTTTGGTGGATAGGTGACGGACACGGTTGGAGTTGGTTCTGGTTGATAATAGGGTTCTGTTGGTTCAGACGGGGGTTGATAATAGGGTGTAGTGTTTACAGTTGTAGGTGTGTAAGGATCAGATGTGTAAGGGATTGTCGTATTTGTTGATTGGTATTTTATGATGGGGTCGCTTAAATTATTAGCACCAATAGTGTTATGAGTATGTTGAATACCTGATGAAGGTAGCGGATGGCAATGATTTCTTCCTTCATGTAGATGACAGGTCCCGCCAGTATTATTGTTATTAGCGCAAGGCTTACATGTCTGATTTGCATTGCCAGAGCCAATATTATGTGAATGTTTTAGCCCCTCAGTAGGGAGTCTATGTGTATGTGCAATACCGTTATGTGTGTGGGTAAGTCCTGTTTTAGGATTATTTGCTGTATTGTTTGCAGTAGTGGCACAGCCACTCATTATTATTAAAGAAATAGACATCACTAATAATAGTTTTATTTTCTTATCCATAAGCTAAGCCCGTATGTTGGTAATATAATTATTTTATGACTAGGAGAAAATTGCTAGAAAAACACTCTACATATCAGATGTTTCATATGTATTTTATGAAAGTATAAAACATATTTTATGTTATTAGTAATGCTTTTTATGAATATGATAAAAAAATAAAGTATGTCTATTAATATTATTAATGATTTTTCTGATGTATTTTTTGGGGGAAGGATGATGGGAAGACAAAAAAATAGCCTGCTCATGCAGGCTATAGAAGTATGTATATTTTGTTATTGTTGTTTATTATTTAAGGTTGAAAATTATTTTGCAGGTTTTCCTTGTGGAGCAGCAGGTACAAGCGCTGGTACTTGTGTACTAGTCCAAGGAGCAGAAGTACTTACACCATTTGTATTATTGCTACCAACAACATTAGCATTAGTTGTGCCGTTACCATTACCATTACCTTGACCCGTCCAATCAGCTAAGCCATTGATTACTGTGTCGCCGTTGCCATCGGCTGACATCTTTGTATCCATGTTTGTGCGACCTTTGCCTTTGAAAGTAACAGAGAAATCGACTTCACCATCTGCATCGCCTTTACCTGTTCCCCATGAGCTTAGTTTACCTTTTGCTGCGCCATCACCTTTTGTATTGCCTTTACCTGCTAGTGATGATGCGCCATCTGCATTTCCAACAGCATTACCATTGCTCATGCCATCCATCCAATCGGCAGATGCAGTAGTAGAAAGAGCGATTAAAGCAGCGAATGTGAATGTAGATAGTTTCATGAAGGGGGCTCCAATATGTGTTAGTTTTAGCTTCTCAGCAAATATGAACATTAGTATATTCTAATATTATTATATGTCAACTATTTTCTGTTAAATAATAATGTGACGTTTGCAGATGCTATACCATTGCATTCTTCCACAGCCTCTCCACTTTAGCTAATGCCTTCATAGATGTAAGAACCGTTAATCTACCATCAGATAACTCGGTTAAAATCCCATCGTTCATTAATGATTGCAGTGGAGTTTCCATATTAAAAGTTATCGTGGCATTGAATTGTTGTTGCATGAATTGTTCAATTTCGCGCTTGATGGTTTCGCGTCGTTGTGGTTCTTTGTGATGTGCTAAAAAATGATAAAGTAAAAAACATTCTTTGATTTCCTCTTCTTCAGCACGATCCACCATCAGTGTTAATACGGCACGGTTATTGGCAAGATTATGAAAATAAAGGTTTTGTGCCAAAATCATCATATATTTGGTACGCTGCGTGAAGAATTTAGTGACTTGTCTAAAAATAACGCCTACTAAACTTAATAAGACCCCTGCAATAGCAAGTGGATTGGCAACAACGGCTAATTTGGTGATTGCTGCAACCACGCTGCCTACTGTTCCACCACCTGCAGTGACGGTTAGTTTTAACTTATCAAAGGGCTTAAGTTTTATTTCGGCATTGGGAAAGAGCATTTCCAAATCAATATGGGGTATTTGTTTAAATATTTTTAAGTAAATGGCATCACTCGACATTTGCTCAGGGAGCATTTTTCGATATTTTTTTAGGAGTTTTGTGGCTTTTTTCTCGTTAATAGACTGTTCGGTCATAATTTCTTTAATACGCTCAGCTTCAGGCTTGAGCTTTAATAATAAGAAGAGGCGTTGAAAAATGGGGATGTCAATCGTTTCTTTGTGTAAGAACAGGCTTTTTAAGGTTCTTCTTTCTTCCTGTCTAATACTCGCACCGCGTGAAAACAACAGAACTTCATCAAATTCACTAAGATCCACTTTGAGTTGTAAACCATAATGGGATGCTTTGGCGAAAATAGTTTCTAAATCATGTTGGTTGTTGGTTGTGTAGTTAGCTTGCTCAAGCAAAGTAGATAACGCTTGGGTAAGCTTGTGTTGCATTTCTTTGCGTTCTTTTGCACTGTAGTTGAGTATAGTAAAGGTATCACGATCAGGACTGAAAGGAAGATAAAGTTTTTTAAGGTCTTGTAATTTATTACGATAGTGCTGATGTCGCCATGCACAAAAATAGAGTAAATACGTACTGTATTCTGTACCAAGCTGATTAAAGGGAGGTTGTGTTAAGCAATCTTTTAAGGCAAAACGGCTGATGGGAATAAAGGTTTCGGGAGTTGTTTTCATTGTTTTTTTGATGATGTTGATAATTTATATATATTAAATCTATTAAAAAATAGCCTAGAGTGTATAAGATATTATTATTACTTAGGAAGTCATTAAATGCGAATAGAGGCATTCACCTATTATTTTCCAGTTGTCTGTTGTTTCTCGATTATGTAGCACATTGTGTTATTTTTTAAACAAAATATGGACGTTATTTCATGCACGTTCCTTAAGTAAGTGAGTATCTATAACAAGAAAAAATGGAGAAAAAAATGACAGAAAAAAATGGCAAGAACACAAGTCAGCCAGTGGTAGAACAAGCAGAGTTTGAGGTTGTTACAGTAGCTCAACAACACATTGAAAGTGGCATTAATATGACGAGTAAGGAGAAGGTGGAAGCTTCTCAGGATAAAAAAGATTTTTCTATAGAGACAACGGTTCAACAACTTGAAGTAATTATCAATAACTATAAAGTATTAAATAAAAAAATAAATATTAATAAAAATAAAATAACAGGTTTACAAAAAAATACAATCGAAATAAAAGAAAATAAACAGCGTATAGAGAGTAAAATCAATAACAATGAACATGATGATGTTGTGAGTTCAGTAGGGAATGCAATGGGTAGCAGCAACCTCATGAAGGAAATAGTTGATAATAAGTATTTGATTAAAAATAAAACTTGTCATACGATTAAAAAATATGTAGAAAAAATACAAAACCACATTACTAGTGATACGAAGAAATCAGCGGGGTATATTGAGCCTTTATATTTATCGTGTAAGTTATTAAAAACACATGTTTTATATACACAGTCACTGGAAAGTACGGTTGAAGCTTTTGATATACAACGAGAGTTAGAACTTCAGCAAGATGATGCAAATGAGTTGATTACTTTATTGGTTGATCATTTCAATTCAATTAAACATTATCAGCCATTAGCACCAGTCAATAATATTGAAGAAAATATTGAATCGTTTAACGAGAGTAATTAATTTTCTTTAAAACGATTTAGCTATCCGTTCTAATAGTCCTTCACCATAGAGAGGGTAAAGTTGTAATTTTTGTAAATGAATATAGCCAATGTGGCAACCACAACTTGCGTTACTGCAAGTGCGTGGTTTTAGGTAATCAGTAAATGGTTGTTGATAAATATTACCTAGCTTTTGTTTGATAAAATGGCAACGTGTTATATCACCTGCTCCATTCACCGAAATAACAGATTCTCCTGTAGCACAAGCATGGTGAAGGCTTTGATGGTAGTGATTATTACTTTCAAAATGAGGGTCAATAGCAAGTAGCTGCTGTATATCCGCAGGGCTATAATAATGTGCTTCACGTTTATAAGCATTTACCCAAAGATAAATATGCTTTGCTAGTGCTTGGCGCAATTGCTGTATGAGTGAAAAATGCGCTTTTAACCCCACTACACCCACACTATAACGAACTTGATAATGATCCAGTTGTTGGCAAGTTGCAAGAAAACGCTCAAATTCGATTTCATCAGGATGATAAGTTATCCAAAAAGCGGTTTTTTCTAGATCACAATGTTTAAGCCATGTAGTTGAGCAAGAAAAATTAGTTTGAATGGCCACTTTTTTTACCTGTGGCATTTGTGAAAGTTGTGTTATCGCTTCACGATAATATCCCCGAATCAATGCCTCGCCCCATGGGGTAAATAAAATGGCAATATTGCACTGTTGTTGGTCTACCCATGTGACAAAGCGTTGTAAATCAGCGTTGTCTTTAGCTAACTGTTCACGTGTATCCTGACGTTTGGCAAATGGGCAATAGCTACAGGCATAGTTGCAGCTTGATAAATCACCACGATATAAGATAGTTAGTATCATAATTTAGGTAGTTATAGAGATGTTTATCCTGTCAGTTTATTGTATGTTTTGATAAAAAAAAGATAAACATGCAATCAAAATGTTACTTGCTTCGTTTTGTATAAATACAACGAGCAATTATTATGTTGTTTAGTTGTTCGATGAGACTCGTTGTGTTTTGTAATAGCAATAAATGAGGAAGTAAAAAATGAAAAAATCTACATTAATGGCAAGTGCTGCCGTTGCGAATATTTTAGTTTTAGGTGCAACGTTGGCAACAAATGCTCATGCTGTGCCTGAGCAACCTGCCAAATGGGAAAAATGTGCCGGTATTGCCAAAGCAGGTCAAAATGATTGTGGTTCATTGAATAAAGGTGCAAAAGATGCACATGGTTGTGCAGGTAAAGCGACCGTTGATAATGCTGATACAGAATGGGTTTATGTGCCTGCGGGTACCTGTGCGAAAATCACAGGTGGTGTTGTTGCCGCAGTAAAGCCTGCAAAAAAATAAGCCGTCGTATAACATCCTGTAGGGCAATCCTTTGTGGTTGCCCTCTCTATACCAGAGAAACCTCCATGACCTGTCTTGATGATATGGCAACTCATGCCAGTATTGGATTACGCACCCAGCATATTACGACTATTCTTGAAAATGATATTCAGCTACCTTGGGTCGAATTGCTGTTTGATAATTGGTTGGCTGAGGGTGGCTTAACAACCCATTACCTTGATGCGATTACCGAACGTTATCCCGTTACGTTACATGGAGTTGGTTTATCCTTAGGAGGTATCGAAGCACTTGATATGTCTTATTTAACACAAGTGAAGCGGCTAATGCAGCGTACTACAGCCATGTGTTATTCCGAGCATTTGTGCTTTTCACAATTACAATCTTATTACTCCCACGACCTTTTACCTTTACCCTATACCGAAGAAGCCTTATACCATGTGGCGCAACGTATTGATCAGGTACAGGATTTTTTGGGTTGCCAAATCGTGGTGGAAAATGTGTCTAGCTATGTGCAATATCATGAAAGTCATTTATCGGAGGGAGAATTTATTACTGCCCTGAGTGAAAGGGCTGATTGTGGTTTATTACTTGATGTGAATAATTTTTATGTGAATCAGATAAATCATCAGCAAGATGCGAAAGCTGAAATAAAATCGTTACCTATAGAACGTATTAAAGAAATTCATTTAGCAGGTTTTGCTCATCAAGGTGAGTATTTGATTGATGCACATAATAATCCTGTTGCTGATGAGGTATGGGATTTATATCAGTTTGTCCTTCGTCACTGTGGTCATACTGCAACGTTGATTGAATGGGATAATGACATTCCAGCATTGGAGGTATTATTAGCTGAACGTGATAAAGCACAGGTGTGTATTGATCAGTTATTGGATGAAAATAACAAGGTAGGGCAGTAACCATGAGCCTTAAAGCAATCCAACATGCTTTTTTTGACACGGTTTATGGTAATGATTCATCGTCGTTGCAAGTACTGATTAAAAGTAAGCCCGATTTTACCGCGCGCATGCGTGCCTTTGTTTATTACAATAATACCCATGAAGCGTTAAAAGAAACATTAAGCAATACATACCCTGTGTGCGAAGTGTTGGTGGGAAAGGCTTATTTTGCACAACTTGCAGCACATCATGTTAAGCAAGCAGCATCAGCAACAGGTAACTTGGATTTATATGGTGAAACATTTTGCCAAACACTAACGGATTTAGTAGCAAGTCGAGAGGAATTGCAGCCGTTGTCTTATTTACCTGCAGTGGCGCAATTAGAATGGTTACTGCATCGTGCATATTATGCCAAAGACCGTGATGCCTTTGATTTTAATGCTTTAGCGGCTTTAAGTATGGAGCAACAAGCCTCGCTTTGTTTTATGTTAGCAGATGATATCCATCTGATGAATACGTCTTTTGCCGCACTGGCTATTTGGCGCGCTCATCAAGATAAGGGGGGGAAGAATGCTATCAAGAGTACTCTTGATAGCATGTCATCAATAAAATCAATGTATTCAATGCCTTTTTTTATAGTGATTAAGCGTGATCATTTTTTTCCTGATGCCGTTTTAGTTGATGAAAATGTTTATGAGTTATTAACCGCAATACGATCAGGCAAAACAATTGTCGAACTTACGGCACAGGCAGAAGATGCTTCTAGTCTTTTAAACGATCTTATTGCTAAGCAATGGGTCACATCATTTTATAGCGTAACGCCAGCAATTCCGCCTAAGCCACAATAACCTGCTGGGTTTTTAGCTAAATATTGCTGGTGAAATTCTTCAGCGTAATAAAAGGGTTCTGTCATGATAATTTCAGTGGTGATTTCATCATGACCTGCTTGGTTTAATAGGGCTTGGAATTGTTTTTTACTGGCGTGAGCGTGTTGATATTGCTCTTCAGTGGTGCAATAAATACCCGAACGATATTGCGTTCCTTTGTCATTACCTTGGCGCATACCTTGTGTTGGATTATGCCCTTCCCAGAAATTTTTTAGTAATGCTTGGAGGTTGATAGCGTGTGGATCATAGGCAATTAAGACAACTTCATTATGCCCTGTTTGCCCCGAACAGACTTCTTGATAGGTTGGATTGGGGGTGAAGCCTGCGCTATAACCTACTGCTGTTGAATAAACACCGTCTAATAACCAATAGCTTTTTTCGGCTCCCCAAAAGCAGCCCATACCAACGATCAGTGTGTCGATATTGTCAGGCCAAGGTGCTTGGAGAGGATGATTATTGACGTAGTGTTTAGTGCTAATAGGCATTGCAATGTCTCGACCTACTAAGGCTTGGTCGGCAGTAAGCGTGAGGGACGAATTGGTGAGCATAAGGCATCCTTGTTAGCGTTGTTAATAAGGGGATTTATATGTAAGTTACTATGCCTTTTTTTAGCCGTTTTTGCTACAGGCAAAAAAAAGAAGCGAGAGGTTAATACTGATGCCTTGATTTACAAGTAATCAGTATTAACGACTCACTTCATAAGATTTCCAGCTGCGCGCTAAAAATTCTTTAGAAAAAAGTTTGTTATGCTACAAAAGGAATAATAGGATGACTCCAAGGACTGCGTAGTCCCCACCATTGTGAAGCGATAGTGCTATAAACAGAACGAATGTCTAGCGTATGCTGTAAGGCATTGTTATGCAGATTCCTTAAATCAGGATTTGTACCAAAAACCCGTCCTCCACGTACGCGCCCCCCCATGATTAAGTGTGAACTTGCTTCGCCATGATCCGTGCCTTGGTTACCATTTTCTGCAACTTGTCGGCCAAATTCAGAATAGGTCATGACCATGACATTGTTCCATTGACCATGATGTTTCATATTTCGTGCAAAATGATGCAGCGTATTAGCAAGATCAGCGAGTAATGTGCCGTGTGACGAGTTTTGTCGTTTATGCGTATCAAAGCCACTTAAAGTAACTTTATAGCTTGGTATACCAACACCGCTGTTAATTAAACGTGCAACGGATGCCATTTCTTTACCAAATTTACTGTTTGGAAAGTGTCGTGATTCATCGGGTGTATGTTGTAGATGTTGTCCTAAGGTATGGCTAGAATGGATAATTTTACGTTCGGTATTGCGCAGATGACTCATTGCATCATTGTGATGTTGAACGTGGGTGTTTTTCATGAGCTGATTGTCGCGTATGAAACTATTGATATTATCAATTCTTATACTATTTGTCTGTGAGCCGTCTAAAGGACCAAGTGTTGTAGCAAAAGATACCCCTGAGATGTCATGGCTTGTATTTAACAAACGTGTTAGCCAGCCCTCATTGCCATGTCGATTTAATGCACGATCCAGTAGTTTAATCGAATTAAAATGCGAACGAGAACGTCGGCTTTCTGGATGACCGACACCTTGTATCCATGCCATATCTTTTGTGTGTTGCCAGTAAGGCAATAAAGCACGCATATTAGGATTCATCGCAAGTGAAGGCGTGATGGGTAAGCCATTTCTTTCTGCAATGGTTGGTCGTAGTTGGTAATACTGTTTATCTTTAAAAGGAATTAAGGTATTTAAACTATCATTACCTCCTTGTAGCTCCACCAGTATCAATATACGCTTTTGGTGTGAGGCAGCATGTGCTTGTTGAGATAATAGCCCTGTTGAAAATGGTAATGCGCCTAAAGCGCTTAATTTCATAAAGTCTCTGCGGTTCATAATGCCCTCCTTACGTTAATTGATAAGCTCGATCGGTAACTAATTCGTGTATCAGTGTTTTAATGTCAATAGGTTGTGTAGGTAATGCCTTCGTTGGCTTTCTTGCGAGTAGCCAGTTAATTGCTTGTTTTTGGGATAGAACTGGCAAGTGTGCTAAATCGTGCGGAGTTGTATTAGCAACTAAGGTGGACATTAAGTTGACCCGTATTGGTAATGTATAAGGAGTAATCCATGCTCTGCCACCGCGATAGCCTTCGGGTGTTTCAGGATTAAAGAGAGGTTGTCCTAGTGTTGTGCAGACATCTATAATCTGTGGTGGAGTCATTGATGATTTTAAGTGTAAGCTGCGTAATGTACCTACTACAAGCTCTACGGGAGATTTTGCCTTTTCACCACGATTTGGGGGTGACCAAAATTCTGGACTATTGAGTACTGTTATTAATAAGGTG
>CAYNGN010000046.1:0-10249 GCA_964396615.1 uncultured Thiothrix sp.
CGATTATATCATTGATTTAGTTATGAATGTGTCCCACGGGAAAAACCAGAGAGCCCTAAAATTTCCGCAAACGGCTGATGATCTTATTGCGCGTATTGAAGCAACTAAGGATACACAGCGTTTAGATGATTGGCTCAATCAGGTCGTTTTAGCGCAAAAAATAGAGGATATTGGTTTTTAGCGCGTTATACAGAATATTATCAGTTGTTATGCAATGCGCTGGAGAGGAGGCAGCAGGCAAAAGTAGCCTCAGTCGTAGAGTGCGTTGTATGCACCAAAAAGAGCATAAAATGCACCCTACAAAAGATTATTCCTAGCTTTCACGTTCCAGCATCCCGTTATCAACACGTTAACATCCCCAACATTGCCATCAAAAGCAGCGAAGAGTCTATTATGCATTCCCTCTGCTAGTGAGAAAAAAGAGTGGTATCCTTAAAACCAATGAGTTGTGTTTTTAAGGATACTGACCCCTTTTTTCATTAGAGCCTGGGCTGCATCTTAAATTTCCTTTTATTGAATCGGTTGAGCATTTAGAAACACGTACTCGCATGGTGGAAAATGACTATCAAATACTCAGTCAAGAGAAGATGGGGTTGGAGGTGAGTATCGTTGCAAACTGGCATCTTCCTGTGTCATTGGCAACAACGTTTTATCAATAATATGGAACGCCTGAACAGTTTGAAAAACGTGTTTTTTTGCCCTTATTACAATCAATGACCCGCACTGTATCTTCCCGTTATTCGGTTGAAGATTTATTGGCAAAGCAAGATGAAATAGGTTCTTTAATTGCAAAGGATATTGCTGATCGCATTCAACCCTTTGCCATTTTAGAGAGTGTGCGTGTTAAAAATATCACGCTACCAGAAACGTATAAAAAGCGTATTGAAGAAAAACTAGCACGAGAGAAAGAACTGGAAGCTGAGCAATTACTCTTAGAAAAAGCAAAGCTTAAAGCGCAAGTTGATTATGAGATTGCTCAAATAAAATCCAATGCGCAGATTAAACAAGCAGAGGCTGATGCTAAAATAATACTGATTCGCAATGAAGCAAAAACACTATCAATTACTGAAGTTATCTCTGCTATAAAAGACAGTCGTACTTATTATTCAATATGAAAAAATTCAAAAATGGGATGGTCGATTATAGGGTGCTAATCAGAAAAAAATGTTTGATTCAATTGAAAAATAATAGAGATATTGGCGTAGTGAGTTTGGTGAGATTGAAGGGCGAATCCTAGTAGGCTGAATGGTTAACTAAAATCTGAAAGATGCCGAATAACATACATAACTCGCTGCTAACGTGTGAAACTATTTACCTGACTTACTATGACGGTAGTCAATGACTTTAACAGCGTGTATTCTTAGCAACTTACTAGTAATCTTGTTGAGAGGGAATACCGATGTCGATGGCTGATCGTGATGGCTATATTTGGTTTGATGGCAAAATGGTGCCATGGAGAGAAGCCAATGTGCATGTTTTAACACATACGTTACATTATGGTATGGGCGTGTTTGAAGGCGTAAGGGCTTATCATACAGACCAAGGAGCAGCGATATTTCGTTTACAAGAACATACGGATCGTTTGTTTGATTCTGCGAAAATTATGCGAATGGATATACCCTATTCAAAAGATGAATTGCTACAAGCGCAAATTGAGGCGGTGAGAATTAATAATCTGGATTCTGCGTATTTGAGACCGATGTGCTTTTATGGCTCAGAAGGAATGGGCTTACGTGCCGACAATTTAAAAGTACATTGCATTGTTGCTGCGTGGGAATGGGGGTCTTATTTGGGAGCAGATAATATGAAGAATGGTCTACGGATTAAAACGTCTTCGTTTACTCGCCATCACGTTAATATTTCTATGTGTAAAGCGAAGGCAAATGGGCATTACATTAATTCTATGCTTGCTTTACAAGACGCATTATCCGATGGTTATGATGAAGCACTATTGCTTGATACAGAGGGCTATGTTGCTGAGGGCAGTGGTGAGAATTTCTTTATTGTCAAAGACGGTGTGATTTATACCCCAGATTTAACGTCTGCCTTAAATGGGATTACCCGTAAAACTATTTTGTCATTAGCGAATGATTTAGGGATTGATATTGTTGAGAAGCGTATTACACGTGATGAAGTTTATATTGCTGATGAAGCTTTTTTTAGTGGTACAGCAGCAGAAGTAACGCCTATTCGTGAATTGGATAATCGTTCTATTGGTGAAGGGGGACGCGGTTCTGTAACCGAAAAACTGCAAAGCCTTTATTTTGATGCGGTACATGGACGTGTTGATCCGTATAAAAAATGGTTAACGTATATTAATCAATAAGTAAGAACAATACCCAGTACCATGATTGAAGCGATTGAAGCTAATAAGGTTATAGAGAGTACATTATTATGAGTAAAAATAAGCAAGGGTCGGCGGATAATGAGAATGCATCATTTAACCATGATACGATGAATACGGCTAAAGAGGTTTTCGTTAAGCGTAGTCAATTACCGCTAAGCTGTCCAATGGATAGTGCAGCTGTTTGGTGTTCGCATCCTAAAGTATCACTCCCCATTGAGAATGCCGGTAAAGAAGGGCTGCAATGTCCTTACTGTGGGACGTTATATCGTTTACAAGATGCCTCATAATCAGCGTGTTAGCTTTATTTTTGCCTGTTGAGCATGGATAGGAAACTTCTTCATCCGCGTTATTGGTCGACATGGTTTGGCATAGCGTTAGCATGGTTGCTCACCAAGCTTCCTTGGTGTTGGCAATTAGCTATTGGTAAGCAGTTGGGTTTACTGATGTTCTATGTGCTGCGTTCACGACGCAAAGTGTGTTGTATCAATTTAGAACTCGCTTTTCCTGAGCTATTACCTGTTGCTAGAAAGCAATTAGTCAAAGAACATTTTGTCTCTCTAGGTTATGGTATGGTTGAGATGTTCTATGGCTGGTGGGGGGATGTTGCTAATATTCAGCATTTGATCGATGTTGAAGGACAGGAGTATCTTGAGCAAGCATTAAATAAAGAAGAAGGCGTTATTTTGCTGAGCGCGCATTTTACCAGTCTTGAGCTTGGCGGCAGAATGCTCGCGTTTAGGATGCCTGATGTTGACTTTAATGCGGTTTATCGTACGCATAAGAATGCTGCTCTTGATAAATTAGTGACAAGATTGAGAACGAAGCAGTTTGGTCAAACGATTTCTAAAAATAATATCCGAGAAATGATTCGATGTTTGAAAAAAGGCTCTACTATTTGGTATGCGCAGGATCAAAAGTACTCAGGTAAAGGCAGCCTTATTCTTCCTTTTTTTGGCATTGATGCGGCGACAAATCCTGGAACATCACGTATTGCAAAGATGACGAAAGCAACGGTTATTCCTTTTTTTACGACGAGAAAAAAAGCAAAAAATAGTAAAGAAGAAGGGCGTTATAATTTGCATTTTTTACCGCCTATTGCCGATTTTCCAAGTGCAGATATGATGGCGGATACCATGAAAATCAATCAATTGATTGAAACTCAAGTGAGGGCATTTCCTGAGCAGTACCTTTGGACGCATCAGCGTTATAAGACAAGTACACACAATATTTATAAAGACTATCTACATCAACACCCCGAATCGCACTGTAAATGATTATCCAACGTTATATCTTTAAAGAAGTTTCACTCACCTTTTTGGCAACCATGTTGGTTTTATTGCTGATTATTATTGGCAATACCTTTGTTCGCTTGCTGGCTAGAGTGAGTACAGGGGATTTGCCGCTTGATGTGTTAAGTAAAATGGTGTTTTTAGGCGCTATTAGTATTTCCTTACAGCTAATCCCCATCGCTTTAATGATTGGCATGATGTTGGCTTTCGGTCGTCTTTATCAAGATCATGAAATGGAGGCGTTAAACGCGGCAGGTGTTGGCCCTCTGGTCTTTTATCAAGGTATTTATCTCTTTGTTGCGCCGCTAACACTGTTTATGGCAGTTATGGTGCTCTTTATTGTGCCGCATGTTGAGAGCCTTGCCCAAGACGTAAAGTCAGAGGTCGAACAACGACCCGAAGCTGCGGGTATCCCTGTGGGGGAGTTTATGCAAGCAGGGAAGGGGAATAAGCGAGCTACCTTATTTATTGAGTTTCTTGATGAGAAAAATGTGGTGATGAAACATTTTTTTATGCATACACAACAAGATGATACTGAAAGCATTGTGTTAGCAGAAGGCGCTATTTTATTTTTAAATAAAAACAGTGGTGATCGTATTTTACAAATCAATAATGGTAGTCGTTATGATCGCAATGTCTTAACGGAAAAGCTTCAAGTCTTTCGTTTTGGTGAGCATGGCATACGTGTACCCCCATTGAATGTTAATACATCCATTGATCTGGATACGTTTACTTTGCCTGCATTGTTAGTTGATAATACCTTACCAGCAGCAGCAGAGCTGCATTGGCGATTTGCGGTTATATTAGCAGCGCCCATTATGGCTTTTTTGGCGTTTCCATTGAGTTACTCTACGCCAAGGCAGGGACGATATGGGAAGTTAGCATTGGGTATTGTATTGTTTGCCGTTTATTTTAATTTGTTGATTACAGGTCGATCAATGATCGAAAAGTCCTCTATTCCTACGTGGTTAGGTTTATGGTGGGTGCATGGTCTTTTTGTCTTATTAGCGGGATGGTTGTTATGGCGACGTTATGGTGAACGTAAGGTTGCCGTACAATGAATTTGCTTGATCGTTATATTTGGAAAAATGCATTAGGTGGGATTCTTATTGCATGGCTTTCATTGCTTATGCTTGATAGCTTTTTCTCATTAGTGAGTGAGTTAGAGGATACTGGCGATGGGAAATATACGATCTTGGAAGCGATTCTGTATATTATATATACGTTGCCACAACGGCTTTATGAGTATTTCCCGACCTCCATTTTGGTTGGGGCTTTATTAGGCCTAGGGAAGCTATCGTCTAATTCAGAATTTACCGCGATGCGTGCTGCGGGTGTTTCTATTATGCAGATCACCTTTGCAACCTTGCAGTTAGGTGTTTTCTTGGCCTTAATTGCTTTTGTGTTAGGAGAGTGGGTAATACCAGTCACTGATCGTTATGCCAGCCATTTTAAAGCAACCCAAACCAGTAGCAACATAGCGATCACTGAAGATAGAGCGCTTTGGATCAAGGAAAAAAAGGAAATTATTCATATTGATAAAGTCTTGTCTCGCGAGCATTTAGCGGGTATCCGAATTTATCATATCAGTAATAATCATCGTCAACTAAGTGACCTCACAACAATAGAATCAGCACGTTATATTGATAAAAAATGGGAGTTACATAAGGTGGTGACTAGAATCTTTAAAGATAAACAAGTGATTAACGATGCTATTGATAAAGCTTATACCGAAACATTGGTAAATCCTGATATTTTAGAAGTAACCGTGGCTGAGCCTGACCATCTTTCATCACAACAGCTTGATAAATTAATACAACATCAACAAAAAAATGGTTTGAGTTCTGCTAAATTAGAACTTGCATATTGGAAGCACTATTCAATACCATTGTCTGCTTTAGTGATGTTAATGTTGGCAATGCCGTTTTTATTTGCATCACAAAGGAGCGCTAATACAGGGCAACGTGTCTTCATAGGCATTGTTGTGGGTATAAGCTTTTTCCTATTAAACAACGTTTTGAATGAGGTGGGAACTGTGTATAATATGCCTGCATTGGTAAGCGCTTTTTTTCCCGTACTACTGTTTCTTGTTGTCAGCTTGTTTGCTTTAAAGCGTATTACATAAGGTTATGTATAACCTAGTTTGAGTGTTTAAAAATAAAATGATCATTTGTTGATCGTGGCTATATGTGGAAAATGATATTATTGTTAAGGTGAATTTAACTGAATCTGATCTTTATCTCTATTATCTCTATTATCTCATTAGGTCAACCAGTGAAGATTATAGATAAAGTGTCTTAAAATATAATCAAGTCGCTACTGTTTTTTATATTGTCTTTACAATGCATGATTATCAATCAAGGGTTTTGGTCGGAGAATCTATATGTTGATGAGGAGTGTCAATAATTCCTTATACTTAAGTCGTATGACATGTGTGTTATATACAAACATAGTGCTGTTTGAGTACCATTAGCCATTAGCCATTAGCCATTAGCCATTAGCCATTAGCTTTTCGCCGCCATCATATTATAAATTTATAAATTTTAGGGTTAACCATAATGCCTTCACAGCAACAAACACAAATTATTGAAGTTGATGATGCAACATCGTCCGCTGGGTTATCTACCCATACTCAAAGCCAAGGGGGCGCAATATATTCTGAGCATGGACGAAAACCTAAGAGTAAAGATAAGGATATGCGTGATATATTGCGTACTTTGTCAGATAAAAAATGGTTTATTTTAGGAATAACGGCACTCGCTATTATTGTTGCATTTGTTCTGACGTTGTCAATGACACCAACGTATCGTGCAGAAGCCATTATGAAGATTGAACCTGAGGAGGAAAATTCAATTAATTTGAATATTCGTACCTCAAATGAAGCGGACACGGAACAATACTATAGAACGCAATATCGGTTGTTACAAAGTAAAAAAATGGCAAGAAAAGTGATTGATGCGTTGCAATTAGAAGCAAGATTTTCAGCGCAAGATGCACCAACAGTGAAACCCTTTTATGCCGACTTCATTACCAAACTTCAAGCAAGAAACAGTAATGCGTTAAGTAATGTAGAAAACAGACCTGCTGCGGATGGTGCTGAAGCTTTATTTCTGGGCGGGTTAGTGGTGAGTGGGCTTGGTAAGTCACATTTAGTGAGTATCAGTTATGAATCAATAGATCCTGAGTTATCAGCCAATATTGTTAATAGTTTAACTCAGCAATTTATTCAAATGAATCTAGATTCACGAGTAGATTCTACGTCTCATGCAAAAGTATTTTTAGAGAATGAGATGACCGCAGCAAAAGAAAAATTAAGAGCTTCTGAAAAAAGGATGCTTCTCTATGAAAAAGAGAATACAGTTGTTGACGGTTCAGGTGATAATAGTTTGATGCGTCAACGCTTAATTAGTATTAATCAGGCGTATGCTCAGGCGAAGCAAGAACGTATTTCCGCTGAAACTTCTCAGGCAGTAGCAGTCCCTGTACAAGATGTTCAACTATTGCCCGAAAATAATCTACAAATACGCAATTTAGAGGTTACAGCAAAAACCTTAGGGTTTGAATATGCACGCCTCAGTAAAGATTATCAAGAACAACTTAAGATTTATAAACCTTCATTTCCAAGTATGGCGGAGAAAAAAGGAGCGGTTGATGAAATCAAAACGCGTCTAGATATGGTGAAAGATAGTATAGAGGCTGAAAAGGCACTTATTACCTCTACAAATAAGCGTCTTAAGGCAGAAAACCAAGCTGTGATTGCTTCAAAAAGTGGTTTGTTAGCAGCTGCTCGCAAAAAAGAAACGGCTATGAAAGCAGAGTTGGATGCTGCAAAAGCTGAGTCTATAGCGCAACGTGAGCAAGCTATTAAATATAGAGAAATCGAGGAAGACGTTAAAGCCAATCGAGGGCTTTATGATAGTTTGCTGAAAAAACAAAAAGAGGTTGGTGTTTCAGGAGGGATTGATAGTAATAATATTTCTGTCGTTGACCCAGCTGTTGTTACCTATAATAAGTATAAACCGAATACAAAAATGAACCTTTCGTTGGGTGCTTTGGTTGGTTTGATTCTTGGTTCAATGCTGGCGCTTTTATTTGGAAGCGCTGAGACAAAGATCAAGGCAGTTGAAGATATACGTGATATTTCAGCGTTGCCTTTATTAGGAAAAATACCAAAGGTAAAATTGAAAGGAAAAAACAATGCTACTGTCAATGCGATGAATGAGCCGTCCTCTGGTATTGCTGAGGCATTTAGGTCATTGAGAACCAGCTTGATGTTTTCGACCCCAGAGGGATTACCTAAGTTGTTACATATTACAAGCGCTGAGTCTAATGAAGGAAAAAGTAATATTGCACATAACTTAGCGAGTGTTTTTGTTCAAGCTGGAAAATCAGTGTTGCTCATTGATGCAGATTTAAGAAAGCCATCACTGAATAGATATTTAAATATTGAGGTTACAGCAGGGCTATCAACATATTTGCAAGGTAGTGCATCTATTGATGATGTGATTGTGCCCACTGGAATCCCTAATTTCAATGTTATTGTCAGTAGTGTTGTTGATTCTGCTCCTGCTGATTTGCTCTCGAATGATCGAATGTTGCATTTATTAGAACGCGTTTCCGATGAATTTGATTTGGTTATTATTGATTCACCCCCTGTCTTAGGAATTGCTGATGCATTGATTCTTTCTAATAGAGCAGTAGCAACGCTGTTTGTGATTGAAAGTAATAAAACGAATCAGACAAGCTTAGCAAATGCGCTTGAAAGACTGCGTATGGGGTATGGAAATGTTATTGGATTTGTATTGAGCAAGTCAAAGGATTTAAAATCTGAAGCGTACACTTATAAGTATGGTGATGCTGAACGTATAGGGTAGGTAAAAGCTAGTACTATGGTATAGCTTTACCTACGTTTAATAATATATTTTTTGAGTGTTAAGTTAACTTTGTAGATAAATGACCTTGGTTTGCTATTTACAAAGTGTTTGCTTGGGGTATAACCAATTTAGGATAAGTTGCTGAGCAAGTATGCATTCAATGGACTGAAATCAATTAACTATAACTCGCTTATCGTAAAGTATTGGTGTGAATCATGTGCTTGCTCTAGCATATTGAAAATATACCAGTTTACTTAATAAGCAAAATAAAAAATAAAGGTCAGCTAACCCAATGAAGTTAAATCAAGATTCACAAATTGTGGCATTAGATAGTTCAAATCATGTAGAGCTTGCTGCTTATAATCCTCAAATGAATAATATGGGTAACTATTCCGCTCCTCCATTTAATGGAAGTGGAAAAGATGCTGATGTTCGTGATCTTTTTAGCGCCCTTGCACGTCGGAAATGGCTCATTATGAGTCTAGCCTTGATTATGGCTATACTTGCGCTAGTCATGTCTTTGGCAATGACTCCCATTTATAGAGCAAATGGTGTGGTTAAAATAGATGTTGAGTCAAAACAATTGCTTGATTATGGCGTAGAAAAAGCCTCAAGTACACGGTTGACTAATGAAGAATTTATGCGCACTCAGTATAAAATACTACAAAGTAGGCAACTCGCACGTAGGGTTATTGATACACTTGCTATGGACGATATTCTTTTAGCAACAGAAAATGAAAAGACAAAAAAGCCATTTTATGCCGATTTTGTACAAAAAATAAAAGATCAAATAAAATCAACAGCCTCTTCGGCTTCAGGTAATAAAATGCCAGAAGAGGAAGCGCATACAATGCCTGCTGAAGTTGCTTTTCTTCAGGCATTACGTATTGAGCCAAATGGTAAATCTCAACTTGTTGGTATTTCTTATGATGCAGAAGATCCCAAACTTGCAGCCTCTGTGGTTAATAGCCTCATTGACAACTTTATAAACATGACGCTTGATACTCGTGCTTCAGCTGCAGATCATGCTAAGGTTTTTTTATCAGAGCAGCTTGTTAAAACAAAGGTCAGACTAGAAGAGTCTGAACGTAAACTCGTTCGCTACGAAAAAGCAAAAGGGATTGTTAATACAGGTCGTCCTGATTCGCTTATTTCTGCAAGTTTAGAGCAATTAAACCAAGCGTATGTGAGTGCTAAAAGGGCGCGGATTGATGCTGAAGCAGAATTACATCAACGTGGGAACATATCAGGTAATGTACGGATTCTTGATAATGTGGTGATACAAAATTTGAAGGCAGATTTACAGCGTTTAAAATCTAAGTATCAAGAAAATGCAGAGATATATAAGCCTGGCTATCCATTAATGCGTGAAATACAAGGGCAAATTAAAACAACAGAAGCAACCTTGGCTAAGGAATTAAGGAATATTAAGCAAAGTGTGGGACAAGATACAAAGGCACAATTTAATGCTGCATTGCAAAAAGAACGGGAGTTATCAAAAGAGTTAAATAAAGCGAAGAGTGTCTTGATGAGTTCGCGTGATAAGAGTCTTGGACATAATACGCTTCTACGAGAAGTGCAGTCGAATAGAGAAATCTATGAAGGCTTACGCCAAAGAATGAAGGAAGTTAATATTGCAGGACATGTAGGTACTAATAATATTACCAAAGTTGATTCTGCCTTCATTCCTTATGCCAAACACTCACCAAACACCAAACTAAATATTGGCTTAGGTTTGA
>CAYNGN010000047.1:0-5685 GCA_964396615.1 uncultured Thiothrix sp.
TCAGAAAAAATAAGGTTTTCTTATACCTCTATTTTATCCTGTTAGTATTGCATTAAAGCAAGCTTGTTATGTGCAAAGATGCAGCCGTTATAAAAACTTGCTATTCTAGCTACCCTCTAAACCTCCCTATATATCTATATATAATACGCTTATCAGGAAAAAAGCAGTGACTGATTATAAAAAAACGCTGAATCTACCCGCGACAGACTTCCCCATGCGAGGCAATTTGGCTCAACGTGAACCCACCATGCTGGCTGCATGGGAGAAAGCGGGTCTCTACCAAAAACTACGCGAGTATTGTGCAGGTCGTCCAACCTTTATTTTACATGATGGTCCTCCTTATGCGAATGGCAATATTCACATTGGTCATGCCGTTAATAAAATCTTGAAAGACATTATTATGAAAAGCAAAACCTTAAGTGGTTTTGATACACCTTATGTTCCTGGCTGGGATTGTCATGGTTTGCCCATTGAACTCATGGTGGAAAAAAAGGTTGGCAAAGTAGGGCATAAAGTCGATGCGTTTAAATTTCGTGAATTGTGCCGCAAATATGCCCATTCGCAAATCAAACTACAAATAGCTGATTTTAAACGTTTAGGTGTGTTAGGTGATTGGAAAAATCCTTATCGAACGATGGATTTTCAAACGGAAGCCGATATCGTGCGTTCATTAGGGCGTATCGTTGAAAAGGGGCATTTGCGTAAAGGTGAAAAGCCTGTGCATTGGTGTCCTGATTGCGGCTCAGCCTTGGCAGAAGCTGAGGTTGAATATCAAGATAAGACTTCGTTTGCTATTGATGTACGTTTTAGAGTTGTTGATGAGGCTGATTTATTAACTCGTTGTGCAGAGGCGACAGGTAAGGGTGAGGTATCGGTTGTTATTTGGACTACCACACCGTGGACATTACCCGCTAACCAAGCGGTTGCATTAAATGAAGCGTTAGATTATGTGGTATTACAGTTAGATACTGAGCGTTTGATTATGGCTGAAGCGCTTTACGCTGAGGTCTTGGAACGTGCTGGAATTAAAGAACATCGTATTTTGGCGCATTTCAAAGGTGAGTTACTGGAAGGATTGCAGTTAAAGCATCCTTTTTATGCACGTAATGTACCCGTGATTTTAGGAGAGCATGTAACGGTGGATTCAGGTACAGGTGCAGTGCATACCGCGCCAGGGCATGGTCAGGAAGATTTTGTTGTTGGACAGCAATATGGTTTGCCTGTGGATAATCCTGTTGCAGCGAATGGCTGTTTCTTGCCAAATACAGAGCTATTTGCAGGCGAGTTTGTGCATAAGTCAAACCCACATGTGATTGAAGTGTTAAAGCAGCACAATACCTTGTTTTATGACACAACCTTTGAGCATAGTTACCCCCATTGCTGGCGGCATAAAAAGCCATTGATCTTTCGTGCTACGCCGCAGTGGTTTATCAGTATGGATAAAACAGGACTGCGTGAGCAAGTATTAGCTGCCACTGAGCAGGTTGAGTGGTTACCTGATTGGGGTAAAGCACGACTTCGTATTATGGTTGAAAATAGTCCTGATTGGTGTATTTCACGTCAGCGTACATGGGGGGTGCCAATTACCATTTTTGTACATAAAGAAACGGGGGAATTACACCCCGATACAGCACGTATTTTTGTCGAAGCCAGTGAGAAGATTGAGCAAGAAGGCGTTGATGCATGGTTTCGCTTACAGCCTGAGGAGATGATTGGCGATGATGCTAAAGATTATGACAAAGTAAACGATACCCTTGATGTTTGGTTTGATTCAGGAGTAACACATGCCTCTGTGGTTGATCGTCGTGCGGAACTGACATTCCCTGCTGATCTTTATTTGGAGGGTTCTGATCAACATCGTGGTTGGTTTCAGTCATCCTTAAAAACATCAATGGCAATGCGCGGTGTACCGCCGTATAAAGCGGTGTTGACACATGGTTTTACCGTTGATGGTAAGGGCGAAAAAATGTCTAAGTCAAAAGGCAATGTGATTGCTCCTGACAGCATTAATAAAAAATTAGGCGCTGATATTCTACGTTTGTGGACAGCGTCTAGTGACTATAGTCGTGAGATGACGGTTTCTGATGAAATTATTCGCCGTGCAGCAGATGGCTATCGACGTATTCGCAATACGACACGCTATTTATTGGCGAATCTCAGTGATTTTAATCCTGCAACGGATATTGTGTCCAATGAAGCGATGTTGCCTTTGGATCGCTGGGCAGTATCACAAGCAGCAAAGACACAAGAGAAAGTATTAGCAGCTTATGATAGTTATCAATTTCATTTGGTTTATCAAGAACTGTTACGTTTTTGTAGTGTGGATATGAGTAGTTTATTTCTTGATATTACCAAAGATCGCCAATACACAATGCCTGCAACCAGTGCAGCACGGCGTTCGGCACAAACGGCTTCGTTCCATATTTTACAGGCAATGATTCGTTGGTTTGCCCCTATCTTGACCTTTACTGCTGAGGAAGTATGGCAGCATGTGCCAGGGAGAAAAAGTGAGTTTGTCTTAATGTCGCAATGGTATGAAAATCTGATCAAGCTGGATGATCATGCGGTTATTACTGAGGCTGATTGGCAGCATATTTTTGTGGTGCGTGAAGCGCTATTAAAGCAACTTGAAGTATTGCGTAAAAATAATGAAATTGGTTCAGCACTGGATGCGGATGTGACGATTTATTGCTACGCTGAACGTTATGCCTCATTGGCTAAGCTGGATGATGAATTACGTTTTGTGATGATGACTTCTGAGGTTACTTTGGTTGAAACAGATAGAGAACCTACAAATGCTGTTGCTATTGCTAAGGAGGAAATGCTGTGGATGGGTGCAGTAGCTGGAAAAAATGAAAAATGTGTGCGTTGTTGGCATCATCGTGATGATGTTGGGAGCAATGATGATCATCCAGAACTATGTGGGCGCTGTGTTGATAATGTAGAGGGTGAAGGTGAGGTGCGTCACTATGCTTAGATGGATATGGGTTTCGGTGGTTATTATCTTTCTCGATCAGTTTAGCAAATGGATGGTAGTTGCTAACTTGGAAGAGAGGATTGCTGTATCTATTACTTCTTTTTTGAATATGACCTTGCATTATAACGAAGGCGCAGCGTTTAGTTTTCTTGCTTCACAAGGCGGTTGGCAACGTTGGTTTTTTACCATTTTGACGATTGTGGTTAGTTTGTTTATTTTGAATTGGTTGCGTATTTTGACTAAGCAAGATAAATGGACAGCTATTGGACTTTCTTTGGTGCTGGGGGGGGCGATTGGCAACCTGATTGATCGTATGTTAATGGGTAAAGTCACTGATTTTATTGCGGTGCATTTCCCTGTGCCTTTTGTGACTCCTGATTATCATTTTGCTATTTTTAATGTAGCAGACATGGGAATTACCTTAGGTGCAATGCTGCTTATTTTTATTAGTCTGTTTGGCTTGGAAGATATGGGAGAAAAAAAGACCACCCGATCTGCTGAAAATATTTTGTAGTTTAGCTAGAGCGACCCTGTAGATTGGAAGAGTAATGCCTCCCAATCTATTTATTAACACTAAATAATCCAATAATTAAGAGTAACCCTTTTTGATGAAGTTAACTCCAAGAACTATTCTTACTCCACGCCCTAAAATGACGCTTTCTGTTCCTGAAGGCATGACACGTGTTGAGTTTTTTAATAGCCCTGCTAATTTAAAAAATCTCGCCGAAGAAAATGGCTTGTTTCGCACACCTGAAGACTTATTGATGTATCGTAAATTGGTTGGACACAGTGCTGAATTTGATACCTCTATTATTCTTGATACATCACGCCGTATCCTTGATCCATTAGGTCGTCCTGTTCGACGTGATCAGATGAAGCGTAAGCAGAAAAAAGTATGGTCGCAGATGACACAAATTGTGTGTGATTATATGTTTGATAAATACCCTGATCCAGCAAAGCATTTGGTGCTTTGTGGTGAGGCGAGTTTGGATTCGACTTGGCCATTGAATAAGCCAGGCGTGCCAAGTATTCGTATGATTCATAATCATTTTATTGTTTTTCCAAAAGCTGAACTAGCGGCTTCTGATGTGGCTGACCCTCATGATACCAACTTGACCGACAGTGGGCATAATACGTTATTTCTAAGACAGTTAAGCTCTATTTATCATGAGTTTTTGGATGTGTTGGACTTGCAAATTTTAAAGCTTATTCCATCAGAACATTGTGCATTATCTATTACAGGTTATCCGCAAGGTTTACCGAGTTGGGAAGTGCAAGGTGGACGACAAAAACTGAAAGATCAGTATTTTTGGCATGAATATGAACAAGTTTTGCGTGGGTTTTTAGACTTTTATCAAACGTTCTTTTCATTGGTGGCAACCGGTGAGGAGCGTGTGCCTGAGGATGCGAATTTCCCATCACAAATTAATGATGTGTTACTCGGAAATAATCGTTTTTTACGGGTGGCACGTGATTTGCGTGAAAGAGTGATTCAAGACCCGAAGTTTGCTAATGAGATTCGTTGGCGACCTGCTTATAAGCAAATTCTTTATCGCGATGATAAGGGGCGCTTAATTGTGACTATTTCGCAAAACTCTGTGGGTAATGCGATTACTGAGTTATTAGGTATTGTGGTTGATCGTATTGAAGATCCTAAAGCCTATGCAGAAATAGAACCAGGTTTAGTGGGGCGTTTACTGGAGGTGAGAGAGCGATTGGCAGACGCTAATTTAGGCGAGTCACTTTCGGCTCCAGGGTGGGTGAATGGTGAATATATCCCTAGGTCCTTATGATTTTTTTCATAACTGAGCAATAATTGGCATTTTTTCTTGTTATGTGAGCAGTTTACGCTTTTTTATTCATAATAGGTTCGTTTTGAGGGATGTATTATATTAAGGCTTACTTTACCTTAATTTAAAGTGGACTGAACGAGCGCAATAGAATGAATAGATTAGACTTTGCTGAGGCAAGACATCTTGTTTCTAGAACGGGCATCGGTGTTGAATGGAAAAGTGTCAATGCGCTGGTTGGCATGACGATGCCAGTAGCGGTTGAAACCATTGTACGTAATCGCTATGCTCAACCGCTACCCTTTAGAGCAATGCAACCATGGCGGCATATGTCTGTTTTACGTAAAGATATGCGTCGTCAGCGCCAGTTGATGAAGACGGTCAATAATGAGCGTATTGCATTACAAATATGGTGGACAAACCACTTACTCCGTACACAATCACCTTTTTTAGAAAGAATGACCTTATTTTGGCATAACATGTTTCCGTCAACGATGAGGGCAGTGATGTCAGGTGATTTAGTTTATCGACAAAATCTGATGTTACGCAAATATGCACTGGGTAATTTTCGTAATTTATTACATGCTGTTGCTAAAGATCCTGCGATGTTGATTTATCTTAATGGTAATGAGAATCTTAAAGAGTCACCTAATGAAAATTTTGCGCGTGAGGCGCTAGAGTTATTTACAGTGGGTCAGGGTTACGGGCAAAAAGATGTGCATGATTCTGCACGTGCGTTTACAGGGTGGTCGGTGAATGATCAAAATGGGCTTTTTATTTATTATCCTGAGCAGCATGACTTTGGTATGAAAACGATTTTGGGGCGTTCAGGTAAGCATACGGGGGAGGCAGCGCTGAGTATTATGTTGGAGCAACCACGTACGGCTGAAAGACTTGCAAAGCGTATGTGGCATGAGT
>CAYNGN010000047.1:5720-10238 GCA_964396615.1 uncultured Thiothrix sp.
GATTAAGCGTTGGGCAAATGTCTTTATACATTCGCGTTACAATATTGAAACACTGGTTAAAACTGTGTTGATGAGTGATGAGTTTTGGGCGGCTACGAATCGTGGTGGATTGATTAAGTCGCCGATTGATTTGGTGATTGGAACGTTGAGAACATTGCCTTATGCTGCTTCTCGCAACGATCTTCCTCATCAATTAAAACTTTTAGGACAAGAGTTATTTGAACAACCCAGTGTAAAAGGCTGGATGGGAGCGGAAGAGTGGATGAATTCTCAAGCCTTGTTGTTACGCGGTGATATTTTAAGAAATTTTGCACGGGGTAATTTAGGTAATCGCAAAAGTGGTGTAGAGCAAGCATTACCTAATATAAGCAGGCAGGAAATGACATCATGGTTATTAGCAATTCCTGCCTTAAAAGCCCCGCCTGAGAAAAGAGGAAAGCAGCGTTTTGTACGTGCATTAGTTTTAGATCCTGCTTATCAGGTTCTATGACAATCAGGGGAATATTTGATGAATCGTCGTAAATTTTTACAGTTTGCAAGTTTAGCAACGGCAGGTAGTTTTTTACCTGAGATGAGTATTGCTAACAGTATTAATACTACTAATCATGTCAGTAATGACATGAAACAGCATAAAATTGTCGTATTGTTGCATTTGAAAGGAGCTAATGATGGTTTTAGTTCGCTGGTTCATTATGATGATGCGGATCATTATCGTAAGCTACGCCCTACTGTCACATTACCAGAACGCACCTTGATTAAGCTTAATGATCAGGTCGCTATGCATCCACAGTTGGGGAAGTTAGAAAACTTATGGAAAGATAATGACATGGCATGGATAGAGGGGGTTGGTTATCCAAATACTATCCTTTCACATCCTAGATCGTTGGAAGTGTGGGAAAATGCCTCACTTTCTACGAGAGGTGTAGGCTGGTTATCTCATGTGTTACCACGTTATAAGCAAGGGTTACATGGTATTGTCATTGATCAAGGTATTGGTAATGGAACGGTTTTAGCAGGGAGTCAGGTGAATGCTATTACCATGAATACGCCACAAGAGTTTTTAAAATTAGTCAGGAATTTAGAGGATGTGAAACTCAATCGTCGTAATCCAGCCATTGCTCATGTGAGTAAGGTGCAGCATCAAACCTATGAAATGGGTAGACAAATTGCGACAAAGTTAGGGTCTCATCCTCGTGCTGTTGCAGGTCGCTTTACTGGGGGAGGTGTTGGGCGTAGTTTGCAGTCAGTTGCACAAATGATTCTCAGTGGTGTTGATGCTCCTGTTTATAAAGTCACTCAAACAGGGTTTGATACACATTCTGCTCAAGTAACAAGACAGAGTAATGCGCTTTATGAGTTGGCTGATGGGCTTGCAGCATTTTCGACGGCTATGAAGCATGGTGGGATGTGGGATAATGTTGTAGTTGTTACTTATTCAGAATTTGGGCGACGAATAAAAGAAAATAAAAGTGCAGGAACGGATCATGGTACGGCATCAGCACAGATGGTTTTTGGTGGGCAGGTGAAGGGGGGGCTTTATGGGCAGCGCCCAAATTTGAGTCGTTTGGACGGTAATAATAATGTTCAGCATACCACCGATTTTAGAGCTATTTATGCTGAATTGGCGGGTCGTTGGTGGAGGCAGCCAACGCAGTGGCAAAAATATGGCGCTTTAGGATTCCTTGCTTAAATAACCTGTTTTATGAGTATTGTTGAGCAATACTCATAAAACTCGAAAATATTATATTATTCGCTTAGTGTTTAATACGTTCTACATTTAGGCTGATATCGTTCATCACTTAATCCCCAGCGATGTTCAAGAGGTGCATGGGGGTCAGATACAACCTTGCCAGCTTCCATCTTTTCGCGTAATTCACGCAATGAAAAATAGTAATCTTCACCAAGACTCAGTTGTACAGGGCAAAAATCATTGAGCCATTTTGTTTGTAGTGGTGGTGGTGTATCTTCTTTGAAAAGCGTTGCGGCCATAATTTGTGGTCTGGATCGTGAGTCCTTTACCCAACTTTGATCAAGATGTATTTTAAGCGAAGAAAAGAAGGCTTTTAAACGTTTATCGCGACCAGGTGTTGAATAGTTATCGTATTCAGTACGTGTCATGCATTGACGACCATTTTGACGGATTTTTTGTAAGTGCCATAGCGCATCATAAACGTAGACGGCGCGATCATTGGCCGACATACAAAGGGCGATGAGTAGGCGGAATGTTTTTTCTGATATTTTCTCAGGGCGTTTACCCAGTTGTCTTGCCATGATATCCGTGAAGGTTATATAGTTATAGTTAACGTCAGCGGCAATTCTGTATTGTTCGTCATTATAATCAGGCTGTCTTCTGGCAGGCTTTAAGACATTTTGGGGTTGAATAAAGCGTCTATACCCATCGCCTTTGTGTTTTCTATCTTCAGGAAGATAAAAAGGAAAAGAGCTTATGCGTGATAAAAATCGTGGTGCTTTTGGCGTTGTTGATGACATAACCTCAGCAACACCCGTTTCAGTTATATTGACAATTTGATAAGAATGCGTACCTGGTGCAACATAGACATCGCCAGGCTTTAGTGCATTAAGGGCAATAGGGTAAGTATCATGTCGTAGAGATTTAGTGCTGGTCATATCAGCAACATAATCCATAAATTTTCTCACTCGTTGTGGTTCGGTTAATTTATCCCAGTTGCGCATTTTATTGCTAATAATACGACCTCTTTTATGGGAATTATGAATGGCAAAGGGGAGTTTTGATTCATAAGCAAAGATGAGGCGCATGGCATAAACAGCATCTGCACAATCATTTTCAAATTTATAATAAATGGGTTTTTCAGGATCCATGAAAATATCTTCAGTCCAGTTTTGTTGTACCCATTGTTGATATTTTTCTTCCCATTCGGCATCCCAGCTACTTTCTGCTTTCCATACGTCTGCATATGAGAGGGAGGTGATAAATAACAAGAAGACTAAAGAGAAGAGTCTTAAAAACATCTTAGTATTGCCCTTTTGATGGTAATGGTAAATTGAGTTTCGCAGTGATTCAGCAATTATTCATCTTAGAGATAGTTGGCGAAGGTTAAGTTCCTTCATTATTTATCTAAGTTTTTAGTTGATGTATCGTGCTATGTATGCGCTATTGTTCGAGTTACTGCAAAAGAGCAGGTATTAGCTCTGACTATTGATATGCTTCTTTACCATTACCAATACAGCTTTTTTCTAGTCAATACTGTTTACGCGATTATTAATTTAGTGCGTGTTGCTACTCATAGAAAGTGTGTGCTAAGGCGTTAAGGGTAGAAGAGAGCAAAAAGCATGAGTCAGAAATATTATCTCTGCCTCACGCTTTTTTGCTAATTAATACAAATGAGCAAGGTTATTAACGGTTTTGCATATAGCGTTGTAGTGCTGAACGTGTTTCAGGGGTAACAACACCATTAATTGGGCCTCTGTAAAAACCTTTTGCTTTTAACTTGCGCTGAAGAGCATGTACATTAACATTGTTACTTGCGCCTGCTCCGCCTTTACAAGAGTATTTGTGCGTATGGTTACGGTTGTTATATTTATGGGTATGTTTGATGCTTTTTGTACACTGAGGAACCGCTGGGTGAGAATGTGTATGCCTGTTTCCAGTTTGACCTTTGCAACCATATTTGTGGTTGTGTGATGTGGCACCACTTGGATGTGTGTGGGTGATTGAATTGGTACACCCTGGAACTGATGGATGTGTGTGGCTATTTGGGTTAGAAACTGCTGCTATTGGCTCTGGCGCTGGTGCTGGTGCTTCTGGAGCATTTTGCACTTGTTGTTGCCCAGTACCTGCAACTTGCTGGCTACTACCCGCTACTTGTGATCCGCCGCTACCACCACCTTTAACTTGTTGTTGACTACAACCTGTTGCAAATAACCCTACTAAGGCAAAAGATACAATCGAGAGCTTAGATGTTGTGTTCATATAGTTAGTCCTTTGATTTTGATGAGATAAATAAAGTTTCTGTTCTGTTATTTAAAGGTAAGTGGCTTATTCAAACTTGGTTTGGGAATATATGGTAAAACAGTCTATATGATTTATTTTACCCTATCTACTTCCAGAACCATTTTCTAAGGTTTTGCCTATCACTTTTATAAAAAACGCTTATGTCAGTGCTTAAGAAATCCTGATTAAGTGGTCAGAAATTATTTATCAAAGATACAGTTGCCCATCTTCTTTTTAAGAGTTTCTTTATTCATCGCACTATCAAAAGTAATGATCTTGTTCATTTCAACGATAAGTCCTATGACTCAGGGGGGAGAAATTTCTTAATGGTTTAAGCTTAAACATTTTTGTTGTATATGGGAAGCGCTTATTATAAAAAAACAACACTAATTTATAGCGAGTTAAATGTTTTTTTGTTAAAAATGTATTTTTTTGTATTAATAAACAATTGCTTATTTTGAGGATAGGGGGGAGTTTTAGTGTAGTATATTAGATACACGATGGTATAAGAACGATCTTATGTTTGATTGTTCTTTTATCTATTT
>CAYNGN010000048.1:0-622 GCA_964396615.1 uncultured Thiothrix sp.
AGAAGGAGAAGTACTTGATGTGCCACCTGTTTCAACCATTAAATTTGCTAAGTGTGAGCCTGTTTATGAAGAAATGGCAGGTTGGAGTGAATCAACGGTTGGGGTAACTGATTATGATAAATTGCCTGAAAATGCTAAAGCTTATATTAAGCATTTAGAAATCCTTTTAGAAACCCCTGTTGATATTATTTCAACAGGGCCTGAGCGTACCCATACCATTGTTTTAAAAGACCCTTTTAGTGATTGATTTTTATTGATTGCAGCTTGTTTTTTAGGTAACTTGTATGGCAATAGTGAGTAAAAATACAGTTTCACTAATTTCTAATACAGCACCCGCTGTATCGCCTGTAAAACCTGCAATGAGTTTTAACTTTAGCCATCTAAGGCTATAAAAAGTTAATAATACGCATATCACAGGGATAAAATAACCCAGAGCAATAATCACTGAAAAAGTGATACTGATAACAATCCATGCTGGATAATGTGCAATATCCATAAGCGCTGAAGCTAGCCCCTGTTTGCGTACATACGGAGTGGTTAAAAATAATAACACCATCAAGGCGCGAGCGATCATTGGCGTAAGAATAAGACTGAAGAAAATATCACTTTGAGTCAGTGTTGA
>CAYNGN010000048.1:632-4549 GCA_964396615.1 uncultured Thiothrix sp.
GCTACTTTTAAGAACAATATCATCACCAAAGCAATGACCCCTGCAGGTCCAATCATGGGATCTTTCATAATGCTGAGGGCGCGTTCACTATCACCTTGACTGCCAAGCCATGCGTCAGTACTGTCAGCAAGGCCATCAAGATGCAACCCACCCGTAATGAGTATCCATACCATAATGCTAATAATAGCCATAATAAAAGGGTTGGCTGTGGGTAATAGCATAATGGGTAAATAAATGAGTATTCCAATCAGTAATCCTACTAATGGATAGAAGAGTGTGGAGCTGTGTGATGCACGTTCGTAATCCTCATCAACAAAAGGTGTTGGAATGCGGGTTAAAAAGCCAATGGCAAGCCAGAGCGCATTCAAGTAAGTCCTAAATAATGCAAACATACGTGTTGTTCCTGTTGGTAATGATCAATGCGAAAGCTCGTCATGCTTGCCAGCGGGATAGCGATACGCATTTGGTGAGTGATAGGGATTGCTAAAACATGGCTAACCAAAGCACGTATGACACCTGCATGAGTAATTAATAATAGATGCTTGTCTTGCGTTGTTGCGGGTGTTTTGTGTGCTTGTTGTTTTGATGTTGTTGTTAGCAGTGTTTGCCAACCTTGTTGTACACGATGATGAAAGGATGTTATTGCTTCGGCATTGGGAGGAGGGTTGTTGTATGGATTGTCCCAGAAGGCATGTAATAAATCCTGCTGGTCTTTTTGTTCTATCTCATTAATGGTTAAGCCATCCCAATCGCCAAAGTTGTATTCTTGAAAAGCATGGTTGAGTTGCAGAGGGATAGAGCTTGTTTGAGCATAATGATGTGCAAATGCGGCACAACGTTGTAATGGCGAGCTAATAATTTTCTGCCATGATTTTTCCTCTGTCATTGCTTGCATTGCTTGCCAGCCTTTGTTGCTGACAGGGTCATCCGTTATGCCACGGTATTTTTGTCCTCCCACTACATCACCATGACGCAAACAATCAATCCAGATCGTCATATTAGGTTTGCTCTATTTTCCCCGAAATTTCTGCTTCAGCAAATGTTGCCATTTGCTGATGTAAAGCAATTGCTTGTTTCAAGAGCGGAATGGCTATAGCCGCTCCACTGCCTTCTCCAAGGCGTAAGCCTAAATCAAGTAATGGTTCAGCTTTTAGTGCTTGCATGAGCGTTTTATAGGCGGGTTCGGTAGATTGATGAGCATAGATAAGCCATTCTGTTAATGATGGATTGATCGTAACGGTAAGCAATGCTGCAACCGTGCTAATAAAACCATCGACTAAGGTTGGTATGCCTAACTGAGCTGCGTGAATCATTGCTCCCACTAATGCAGCAATTTCAAAGCCTCCGACGCATCGCAGTATATCTATCGGGGTTTGTAACGTCTCTGCATGTAATAATAATGCATCTTCAATGGTTTGCGCTTTATGGTTTATGCCTTGTTGATTAATGCCTGTTCCAGAGCCTGTCATGTCAATAGCAGGAATAGATAACAATGCTGAGGCGATTGCTGAGGCACTGCTCGTATTGGCAATTCCCATTTCACCACCAATAAATAACTGGGCTTTATTGGTGTGCGCTCGTTTAGCAGCTTCATAACCAATGGCAAAGGCTTGATTTAACTGCTTATGGCTCATTGCTGCTGTTTGTGCAAAATTAGCAGTGCCATGACGGCTTACTGGAGTGCTAATAATATTTTCCAAGGCAGGTTCTTGGGTGGCAACGCCAGCATCAATCACTTCGAGTTGTGCATTATTCTCTCGTGCGAGTACACAAATAGCGGCGCCACCATGATTGAAGTTGCGTACCATTTCTTGTGTGACAGCTTGTGGAAATGCTGAGACACCTTCATTTGCGATACCATGATCTGCGGCGAAAACACTAATATGAATGTTTTCTAGCACAGGTTGGGTTTTCCCTTGAAAGCCTGCAAAACGAATTGCTAGTTGCTCTAATTTTCCTAGCGATCCTGTGGGTTTAGTTAATTGGTTTTGGTGCTGTGTGGCTCTTTGAATGGCTTGTGCATCAATTTGTGGTGTGGGAGTGTGTAACCAGTGTTCGAAGAGGGGAGTATTCATGTTATTTCACTATAGGGATAAGGAGGTAAAATATGCCTGTTATGATGATTTAATAGTATGTGGTAAGCCAGCAATAACAAATACAACATCATCAACATACTCGGCTATTTGCTGATTAAAACGACCTGCAATATCAACATAGCGTCGACTGATTTTATCGTAGGGAATAATGCCTAATCCTACTTCGTTGCTGACAAAAATAATCTCTGCTTTGAGGGTGGGCAGTATATTGTGTACCGCATCAAGTTCGGTATACATGCGATCATCATCAAGGCAAAGTAATTGGGTAATCCATAAGGTAAGGCATTCAACAAGAAAAATATGCCCTGCTTGATCATAGTGTAATAAAGTTTCTGCTAATGCATAAGGCTCCTCAATGATTCGCCAATTAGTGGGGCGTGAGGCTTTATGGCTTGCAATACGTTGGTGCATTTCTTCATCATCTGCTTTTGCGGTGGCAATATAGTTTATAGATAGTGAGGATTTTTTTAGTAGCGACTCAGCATAGCGGCTTTTCCCTGAGCGTATGCCGCCAAGAATAAGGGTTTTATTTGCCATGACGATAGCCCCCCCCGCTGCTATAAAAACCACCTCCACTGCTACTACCTTGGCGAACGCTTTTAGTGGTTTTGGTAACGTCAATTGTTTGTAGGCCTGTATCCGCATAGGTTAGCCATACAGCAGCTAAAGAAAGAACGGAAAACACAAGAGTGAATAGCTTAGTCATCATTGTCCTCCCAGCGTTTCTTTTCAAACAAATAGCGTGCAGCATAGAACCATGCATAGCTGATGAGACTAATGATCAATAAAATAACCATGTATTTCTTACCCATCACGCCTTCTTTAATGTTAATGGTTAAGCGTTGTATTGGAGCAAGGTTGTTTTTTGCACTATTTTTGGTTGCAAGAATACGTAGCGAATAGTTACCTGCTTTTTTTACTTTGAAACGAGCTGTACCGTTTTGCGTATTTTTTAGCAAGTCACCTTCTATGCTATGTCCACTGGTAGCAGCAAGCTGTTTTTTGAAGGAAAACACCTGAATATTATCCTTGAGTAAGGTGATGTCATAATTCGTCCATGCATTGTTTAGTGTCGCTTTATAGCTTAGCTCAATGAGATGCTTAGGATTGTTGATCGTGAAGTTTCTGGTGAGTGTGCCCTGATCAATTTCATTGGCTGCTAAGGCAGTGTGATAGATGTTTTTGCCATTGCCAAATAGGGTGATAAAGACAAGTAACAGTATTGCTATAATGAGAGAGATCCTACTTGCTTGTGAAATAGCTTGTTTGATAGGGGCAGAAAAGGGTTGTGCAGGGTGTTTAAAATGCTTGCTACGTTGTGTTTGATAGGTCGTGTTGAAATTTGTATGGATGGTTTCAGGGTCAATGTATTCACTGAGGTAATATTCAGTTTCGTTTTCGTTGTTACATATTTCCTGAGTAAACATGAAAGGTGGTGCAATAGCATCTTTTACTACACAGGTATTACTTTTTTTAGCAATCCATGTCAGTTCACCAGCAACATAGGTTATTTCAGCTTGATAAGTTTCAAAAAAAGCATATTTTCTATTATTAACGCGAAATGTTGCATGGCGTTCTAGTTGTTGCATTTTTTTGTCAGGCAAATAGCGTACGCGACGGGTGAAGACAAAATGTCCCATTGAGTAGGTAAGATGGGCATAACCATGGGTATCAGAGAACAAAAATAAATCGACCCATGTATCACCATAGTCAGAACGATAGCCAATCATGCCAATAATGATAAAAGGAATAGCGTTTATTTTTCCTTCCATACCGATTTGTAAGGGGGAGTCGGGTTTGCTTTGGTTAACAAATTTACCC
>CAYNGN010000048.1:4559-6819 GCA_964396615.1 uncultured Thiothrix sp.
GCGGTGATAGTCGTGTTGCACATCCATTATGGTACCGCAATAGTTGCAGTTTAGCGTGCGGATACGATGCCCACCACCGTTAATTTTTACGGGTGCAGCACAACCAGTACATTTTATTGCTTTAACATTCATGGTGTTGCGTATTATTAATGTATTAGGATTGGCGTTTTATTTCAAAGGGATCAACCCATTGGCCTTTAAAGGCTCTAACAGTATCGAACACATATTCAAGTGTCATCAGTTCGCGATTTGTGCCTGATAGATGTATAAAAGGTACTTTTTCGCCTGTCTTGATTAATTCAGGAAGTTCGCCCATAAAGCCTTCGCATATTCCTGTGTTAATTTCAGTAATTTGCCATTGAGTGCTAAAGAAAGTATAGGTTTTTCCTAAGCGAACATCAGCAAAAGGTGGGGCGGGTTTATCAAGCGTAATAGGGTCTTCAAAGGCAAAGTCGCCTTCATCAATACTGACCCAGAAGCCTTTACCTGTATTGTCTATTACCCACCATTCTTCCCAGTACCCAATGTCATGCGCATAGCGAATTTTGCCGACAGGCATAAATGATGTTTGTTTATAGCGGAACTGTTCATGCATTTGCATTAGCGAAGGTAATTTACTGAGTACGGATTGTTTGCCAGCAAATTTTACCGCGTCATCGGCTAAAAAAAGGGTTGAGTCACAATGAGAACATACCGTAATTTTGGTGTGCTGAAATTTTAGCGGTAAGCTGTTTCCACACTGAGGGCAGTTAATCATTTTACTATGCGTAGTCATGACGTGATTATACAGAAGCGCATAATGTAAACGAGGAAAAATTTATTAAGAGTAAAGGTAAGGGATGGTAAATCAAGAATAAAAAATGCCTCGGCCAAAACAGGGGGTCTAAAAGCCGAGGCTATAAAAAACAGAACTGGATTGGGGAAACCAACTCTGTAACCGCGAGATAAAGCAAAACACCGGGCTTAAGTGTTTGTCCAAGGCCTTACCTCAGTTGCTGATTCTTAACAGAGCCTTAATGACCCTGCGTCTTGAAGTGAAGTATAGAGTATTTATTTATTCATGCAAGCCTTTTGTTATTTTTTTTTGACTAATTTTTTTAGGTTGCGTTTAGGCTAAATTATATCGTCGTTGTGTGTAAGTTTGTATTGTTTACAAACTATCCCATATTTCATTAAAATCATCATTTTTTTCCTTTTTTTCGGTATCTCTTTTAGTTGTTATGTATTCACAAAGCGCGAAGGCGCCTTGCCTTTCATTAATACTAATCAGTTCAATTAATTCTGTTTGGTTATTACGAGTGATGGTTAGTTTGTCTTTTACAGCAAACATATAATCAGGTAATACGAGGTAGGCGCTTTCTTTTAGCCCCTCTATTTTAGGTAGGAACAAGCCTTCAAGAGGAAATTTTTGGGGGAGTTTTCGATTAATAACATTTTTAATGGTAATAGGGAATGCGCGTGGGGAGAGTAATGATACCCCAGCACGGAGTCCTTTATCAGGACGTGATTCCATCCAACGTACGGTGCCAATTTGCCATAGTTCAGCAGCATCTGCGGGGTCTTGTAAAGCAATCAGCTCGCCAACACGAACTCCAGAGGGATCTTGGTGCTCCCATAGAAGCCCATAACCCTCTGAGCTGCTATTTTCTATATGCCATACGCGCATTTCAAGATCACTTTCATTGAGTTGTGTCGCAATATCAGGAGCAGCCCAAGGGCTTGATGTGCTACTGCTTTCACCATAAATCATTTCTTCAAATAAAGAATCTTCATTTAAGAGCATATCATTTTGATCTTGCTGTTGTTCCTGTTCTAGTTGGATAACTTTAACGATATTACTTAAGTGGCTAACAATGGGGGTTTGTTGGCCACGAGAGAAGCGTTTAAATTGCCTGTTTTTGATAATACTAATGGTAGATATTAGTCGTCGGGCAAGGCTATTAGTGAGCATAGGAAAAATCTCATTCGTTCCTAGGCTTTTTGAGTTTTTAGTATCTTTGACAAATTGGGTTAGTTTTTTTATGACAGGCGTCAGATTAAATAAGCGTACAGTCGGTGAATGAAGGAGTTCAGCAACAGGCATTAGTGTTGCAGGTTCATCACTATTGAGCATTGCAATATGCGCATACTTTCCTGTTGCCAGCGTGGTGTCGTTAAATAATGAAACGTCATCAAGTACTTGGCGAAAAAAACGATCTAAGCGTGCAATTTCACCAATGCGAATAGTATTTGGGCGTGATAAAGCTAATAACGACGTGTG
>CAYNGN010000048.1:6856-9937 GCA_964396615.1 uncultured Thiothrix sp.
GAGATTTATTAGGAATAAGCAGTTTTTCTATCTTGTTTTCACAAGCGAGTAAGTACAAATGGTGTATATCACGCCATAACGATTCTTTGGGGGTGGTATAAATATTATAGGTGTCGAGTAAAACACGTCCCATATAGTTAAGTGAACGGCCTACTGATAATAGGAGTTGTTTTTTATTGACGGTTCCTTTAGTCAACATATCTAATGCTGATAGTTGATAAGCTCCTGCCATTTCAAGTAATAATGCTTGATTTAGTTCAAATATTTTTCGGCTACGTTCAGGTAAAGGAAATGAGCGTGCAATGAGATGTTTTTTTAAATTATTGATGGCCATTTCAGCGAAAGGTTGAATAATTTCTGTGATGGCAATACGGGATGTTGAAGAGAGTTGATTTTTATTCAATTCACGGGTGCATAGGTAGATAAGGCGTGTCATTTCGCCAAAATTACCAGTGGGTAGTTGGTTTACCCATTTGCGTGCCTGTGCAACTGATGTGGGTAATGTTAGGGACACTTTCTTTTTCTCTATGGTTGTCATGGTTTTTATTATTATGGGATGTTTAATTTTGTTTACCCTATGGGTGTTTTTGATGTTTCCCCTGCTATTTCTCTAACAAGTTTAGGAACCATATAGCCAGGTAATAATGTGCGTAGTTGCTTAATAAGCGCTATAGCCACTGACTCATCAACTTCAAAATGTGCTGCCCCTTGTACGCGATCCAATACATGTAGGTAATAAGGGACAACATGATGGCGAATAAGTGCATTGCTCAGGTTGATAAGTGTTGTTGTTTTGTCGTTCACACCTTTCATTAACACACTTTGGTTGAGCAATAAAATCCCTGCTTGTTGTAGCTGTAAAAGTGCTGCTGGCGTTTTATGACATAACTCATTGGCATGGTTGGCATGGATAACCATTACAACTTGTAGTGATAAGCTTGAAATCCATGCAATAAAAGCACCATCAATGCGTTCTGGTAATACTAATGGAAAGCGTGTATGGATGCGTAGTCTCTTGATATGTGGTATGGCTTCAAGTTGTACGCACAGAGTTTGTAGGCGTGCATCTGATAGTGAGAGTGGATCACCACCACTTAAAATAACTTCACTGATACTGCTATCCTCAGCAAGTGCTGCAACACAGTCAGACCATTCGTGGCGAATGGCTTGATGCTCATCATAAGGAAAATGTTGACGAAAACAAAAACGACAATGTATTGGGCAATGACTGGTGGTGAGAATTAACGCTCGCCCATGATATTTTTGTAAAATACCTTTTTGTTGTGCTGAGCTTTTATCACCAACAGGATCAAGCATAAAATGGATATTTTGTTCGGCTTCTAACGCAATGGGCAATACTTGGCGCAATAAAGGATCATTCCAGTTGCCTTTTTGCATTTTATTGACATAGCTATGAGGAACACGTAACGGAAAGTGTTGAGGGCGGTAGTTTAAGTCTTTGGGGTCAAGTTCCAGTAGTTCTAATAATGTATCTGTATCACGAATAACGTTGGCGAGTAATTTTTGCCAGTTTGGGGACTGATTTCTAGATGGGTTTTCAGTTATCATATGTGCACATTTTTTTATGATTTGAGAGTATTATGGCAACTTATAGCACTAATGAGTTTAAAAGCGGATTAAAATTTCTTCTTGATGGCGATCCTTATACCATTGTTGAAAATGAATTTGTTAAACCAGGTAAAGGGCAAGCCTTTAGCCGTGTGAAGATTCGCAACCTAAAAACAGGGCGAGTGATTGATAAAACATGGAAGTCAGGTGAGTCAGTAGAAGCAGCTGATGTCATGGATGTTGATTTACAGTTTCTCTATGCAGATGATGAATTCTGGCATTTTATGGATCCAAATACCTATGAACAAATCGCAGCAGATGCCATCGCTATAGGTAAGAATAAGCGTTGGTTAAAAGAGGGTACTACCTGTCAAGTAACCTTATGGAATGAGGTTCCTTTGTATATTACGCCAAGTAATTTTGTTGAGTTACTGGTTACGCAATGTGATCCTGGTGTGAAAGGTGATACTGCCCAAGGTGCAACAAAGCCAGCAACAACTGAAACAGGTGCAACGATTAAAGTGCCACTGTTTGTTGAAGAAGGTGATACCTTAAAAATTGATACGCGTACAGGTGATTACGTGTCACGTGTTAAATAAGCGATGGATTTAGCCATTCTTACTGAGCGCGCCCAGATGTTACACGACACTCGGGCCTTTTTTTATGCAAGGAAAGTATTAGAAGTAGAAACGCCTGCACTTTCTCAAGCAGGGAATACTGACCCTGCGATTGACAGTTTTTTGGTTGATATTGGCTATGACAGTATTCATACATCTATAAACATAGAGACGAGTAAATCATTACGTTATTTACATACCTCGCCAGAATATTTTATGAAGCGTTTATTGGTTGCTGGCGCAGGAGATATTTACCAAATTGCCAAAGTATGGCGCAAAGAAGAGCAGGGCGCTCAACATAATCCTGAGTTCACTATGCTGGAATGGTATCGTGTTGGTTTTAGCTATCATCAACTGATGCGAGAAATAGAGTCATTATTATTGCTCCTGTTACCTTGTCTCAATAAGACCTCCCGCTTTATCACTTATCAACAGGCTTTTCTTGAAAAACTCGATATTGATCCCCATAGTGCTACCCATACTGAATTACGTTGCTGTATGCAAAACCAAGTGATTGATGTTATTGGTGAGCTGGATCGTTCAGCAATCCTAGATGTATTGATGACACATTGTATTGAGCCACATTTTAAGCAAGGTCGTTTGACCTTTGTCTATGATTACCCTGTTATTCAGCAAGCTTTATCCTCCGTTTCTCATGCGTCAGAGACTGCTTTGCCTGTGGCGGAGCGTTTTGAGGTTTATAGTGGTCGTTTAGAATTGGCCAATGGTTATCAAGAACAAGTTGACGCAGTGGTTAATCGAGCTATTTTACAGCAAGATGCTGCAATGCGAATGCAATTAGGTAAGACCGCGATTCCTGTTGATGAGTTATTTTTACAGGCATTGGAGCAAGGAATGCCTACTGCCTCAGGTGTGGATCTTGGTTTGGATCGTG
>CAYNGN010000049.1:0-9934 GCA_964396615.1 uncultured Thiothrix sp.
GCCTATCTTTAAAATGGGTGCCGCAATTTAATCCGAACGATTCTTAAAAAACAAAAAAATGTAAAACAAGCGATGGATATTATCCATACATTTAACACAAACCTACCATTCTTCTATCTAACAGTAGCTCTCTTTTCTTTGATGATAGGTAGCTTTCTCAATGCAGCTGTCTACCGTATTCCTATTATGTTAGAAACAAGCTGGCACGAAGGTTGTGAAGAGTATTTTGGTAAGAGCAATACAGATGATGCCACCGATGCTAAAAACGAAATAACAGAGCCTTTTAACCTTTTTGTTCCGCGCTCCCAGTGCCCACAGTGTGGTCATATGATTACTTCACTCGAAAATATTCCTGTTCTCAGTTATCTCTTTTTGCGTGGTAAATGCAGTAGTTGTAAAACCAGCATATCCTTACAATACCCACTCACTGAACTTGCAACTATGCTTATTTCCTTGCTGATTGCATGGAGGTTTGGCGTTAGTGTACAAACAGTTGCCTTGCTATTACTGACATGGACACTGATCACTCTTTCCTTAATTGATCTAAAGAAAATGCTACTGCCTGATAATCTAACATTACCGCTACTTTGGTTAGGTATTATCTTCAATTATTTTGGTACAGTGACCGATCTAAGAAGTAGTGTTATTGGCACAATAGTGGGGTATTTATCGCTATGGAGCGTTTATTGGGTATTTAAATTTATCACCAATAAGGATGGTTTTGGTTTTGGCGATTTTAAGTTATTAGCCGCATTAGGCGCGTGGGGTGGATGGCAGGTTTTACCTTTTACCCTTTTTATCTCATCCTTACTAGGTGCGGTGTTCGGTATCCTACTAATGATTATCCAACGCTCAACAGAAAGCAAACAGATCCCCTTTGGTCCTTGGATTGCCTTAGCAGGCTTTATTGCCATACTATGGCGTGAAGATATTATTATGCTCATGGAGCGCTATTTTTTAACGGCTTAGGAAAAAAAATTAAATAATATGAATGATCCTGCCTTATGGGTGTTACCCTGAAATTGCTAGGCTCAAACAAACGCTCGGTTTCAGTACGACTTTTAAGTATGCTGTTACTTTTATTTTCTTGGTTTACGTGGTTTGTTACGTCTACCACCATCGCCTTTATACTTGTTTTTGCTGGATATAATGTCGATATCCAGTTTTCTACCACATACTCTGGCTTTTTTTAAGTCTTGGAGTGTATCTTTTGGCATACCTTCTGGTAAGTCGATGGTACTAAAATCTTCATAAATTTCGATTACACCAATATATTTACTTTCAATATCAGCTTCATTAGCAACCGCACCAACAATATTACCTGGTTTAACATCATGTATTTTTCCCACTGCGAGTCGATAACGCTCCATGGGGATATCAGGAAATTCTTTCAGTGGTTGTGCTGCTTCTGTAACCATTGGTTTGCGTCTAGAGGTGTTGCTTGAGCGATCTCTCCCTCTATTATCTCTAGAACCTTGCTCTCTATCTCGCTCATTGTTTTTACGTTTTTGTTGTTGTCTAGCAACTTCTTTAAGAATAAAGGGCTCCTCACCTTGGGCGATATAGGCTAAAGCGGCGGCTATTTTTGCAGGTTCAACAGCGGCTTCATGTTGGTAGTCTTCAATGAGTCGATCAAAAAGCTCCAAATCTTTACTCGCAATAATAGCACTAATACGTTCTTTGAAACGTTGCACACGTTTTTCGTTAATATCGCCCACAGAAGGCATCTGCATACGTTCGATAGATTGCTTAGTTGCACGTTCAATGGCATATAACATACGCTTTTCGCGTGGTGCAACAAATAAGATGGCATCGCCTTTGCGTCCTGCTCTGCCTGTACGACCAATACGATGCACATAAGACTCAGTATCATAAGGAATGTCATAGTTAATAACGTGGCTAACACGTTCAACATCTAATCCACGTGCAGCAACATCAGTGGCAACTAAAATATCGAGTTTGCCTTGTTTGAGACGATTGACGGTTTTTTCGCGTTGGTTTTGTGGAATATCACCATTCAATGATTCAGCAGCATATCCTCTAGCCGATAATTTATCGGCCAATTCAACCGTGCCGTTTTTGGTACGTGAAAAAATAATGACACCATCAAAACTTTCTACTTCTAAGATACGGGTGAGTGCGTCAAGTTTGTGTAAGCCGCTAACTTGCCAATAACGTTGGCGTATGGTGGTTGCTGTTGATGTTTTGGTTTTTATTTTTATTTCATGAGGTTTTTTTAAGTATCGTTTGGCCACTTTACGAATAATGTCAGGCATAGTGGCTGAGAATAAGGCAATTTGATGGTTTTCTGGGGTTTGTTCAAGCACCCATTTTACATCATCAATAAATCCCATCCGCAGCATTTCATCGGCTTCATCTAGCACGAGTGTTTTTAAATTATTGAGTTTGAGTGTTTTGCGTTTAATATGATCCATCACCCGCCCAGGCGTGCCTACGACAACATGTACGCCTCTACGTAATGGACGCAACTGAATTTCATACGATTGCCCTCCATAAATAGGCAAGACATGAAAGCCTTTGATATAGCGAGCATAGGTTTGGAAGGCTTCAGCAACTTGAATAGCTAATTCTCGTGTGGGTGTAAGTACCAAGACCTGTGGTGATGATAGTTTTATATCAATACGCGAGAGTAAGGGAAGGGCGAAAGCACCTGTTTTACCCGTACCTGTTTGTGCTTGTCCCAGTAAGTCTTCACCTTTAAGTAAAGGAGGAATACATTCAGCTTGGATGGGGGTGGGAGATTCATAACCAACATCTTCAATGGCTTTAAGCACTTCGCTGGACAAACCTAATGAGGTAAAGGGGGGGATACTTGTAGGATCAGAGTCAGACATGTTTTATAACCGAGGTAAATAAAGATAAGGAAATGAACGCTGAAATGCGTACGGGAAGCCTGATCATTTATTACAGGAGGGGATACGCAAGGGCAGGGATTATAGCGATAATCACCCTTGTCACCTAATTGTTTTAGGGCTGATTTTATCAGTGAAAAAAGAATGATCGTTTGATAGGATATAAAGTAGTGTTTTGCCATTTTGACCAAGGAATAATTTCCCTATGAAAAATAATGTTCATATTATTAAACAAGAGTTGTTACTTATTGTGCTGTTTATGGGCTTGATTTGGTTTGTTTTTGTGCTTGATCGTGTTTTGCCCTTAGAGATGTTGGGTTTGGTACCACGCACGATGAGTGGTTTAATAGGGATTGTTACTATGCCCTTTTTGCATCAAGATTTAGCACACATCATGAGTAATACACCGCCTTTAGTGGTGTTGTTGGCATTATTAGTAGGCTCTCGTGGCAATAGTAAAGTAATTGTACTCGCATTAATTGTACTGGGTGGTCTTTTACTGTGGTTGTTTGGTCGCGGAAACTCATTGCATATTGGAGCAAGTGGTTTGGTTTTTGCGTTGGTGAGTTTTTTGATTGCTGCAGGTATTTTTGAACGACGTATGACTTCATTGATAGTGAGTGTTTTGGTTGGTTTTTTCTATGGGGCAACGTTGTTGATGGGAGTGCTTCCTGGTCAACAAGGTGTGTCATGGGATGGGCATTTATTGGGTGGTGTTGCGGGTGTTGTGGTCGCTTGGCTAATGTTAAAAAGGTAGTATTATGAGCGCAAGCAGAAGTTAGTGCCAGTGAAACCAACTTCTGCTGCAAAGTGATTTAATTAGAAATCATAACCTCATTTGATTTCTATGATTATTTTATTGGCATAAAAAATAAAATTTATATAAAATCATGATGTTAACGGGACTTAATTATTAAAGAGCCTCTGTTCCTGTTTCTCCTGTACGAATACGAATAGTTTGTTCGATATTGGTAACAAAGATTTTTCCATCACCGATTTTTCCAGTATTGGCTGCTTTAATAATGGTCTCAATAACGGTTTCAACAACATCATCAGCAACGGCTGTTTCGATTTTTACTTTTGGTAAAAAATCAACGGTGTATTCGGCACCACGATAGAGTTCAGTATGACCTTTTTGGCGGCCAAAACCTTTTACTTCAGTCACTGTTAAACCTTGTACGCCTATATCAGATAGTGCTTCACGCACGTCATCAAGTTTATAAGGTTTTATAATGGATGTTATTAGTTTCATGGGGGCTCCTGACAAGAGGGATGAGAGAGGTGTAAAAAATCAACAGCTTGGAGAGAATAACGTTAGCGTATTGAAAGAGCAAGGTTGCTATTGAGTTAGAAGCACTTATTGCTATTTTTTGTTTAAATACTCGCTATTTGGGGCGTTGCATAGAAGCAAGAATGCCACGTAGTATATTCATTTCTTTTACATCGGGTTGAGCGCGATTAAATAAGCGACGGAGTTTTTTTAATATATTACCAGGATGTTTTTTCATAATAAATCCTGTTGCTGTGAGTGTTTGTTCTAAGTGTTGGTAAAACTGCTCCATTTCTTTAGTGGATGGCAGTTCCCGTTGAAACAAAGGATTAATATTGACAGCTTTGCCAAGTTTATCAGGTTTCCTAATAGAAGACTGATGATTGAGAGAGTATTTGTAAATTTCATAACTAAGTGTTTGTACCGCTGCAGCAAGGTTGAGTGAACTATAGTCAGGACTAGTGGGAATGGTGACACGGTATTTGGCATATTGTAAGTCAGCATTTGATAAGCCCATGCGTTCAGGGCCAAAAAGAAGCGCAACCTGTGCTTTTGTTGCCCCTTCGTATAGTGCTTGAGCGCTTTGTTCGGGGCTTATTTCGGGAAGATCAAAGCCACGTGGTCGAGCGCTACTTGCAATGACCAAACGACAGTCTTTTACAGCATGATAAAGCGTGTCAACAATAACGGCATTTTCTACGATGTCAGCGGCACTGCATGCCATTTTAATCGCATCACTATGTGGAAAATCGCGTGGAGTAACCAGATAAAGGTTGGTTATCCCCATGTTTTTCATTGCGCGTGCTGCGGAGCCAATATTGCCTGCATGGAAGGTACGTAATAGAACAATGCGAATATGAGAGAGCATGAATGTTTCTTAGTAAGAGTTGTTGTGGTTAGAAAAGTGGTAGAAAAACGGCGAAATCATGCCAGATTTTGACGGTATTGTCATTTGCACAGGTAATAAAGTGAGCGTAAAATCTATCTGCCTCATTTGTATTGATCAAAAAAATAAAAAAGGAAAATATTATGGCTGCATCAGGGATTAAAGAACACAGTCAAACAGGGATTGCCTATGCAATAGTGGTTTTTGGCTATGTTTTTTATATGAAGGGCTATTTACCCGCCGCCGTTATTGTGGCTACTGCGGCATTTATTGGTTCGGTGATACCTGATATTGACAGTCATCGAAGTGTGCCAAGAAAATTTATGTTGTATTCGTTGATGGTTGTTGGTGCTTGGATTGGTTATTTATCAACAGGTTTTTTACAGCTACAACAGGATTATTTTCATATTACCCAACCTAATCCATTGTATTCAGCAGTAATCGGTTTTTGTTTGGGCTATGTAACTCAGCTTATTGCAGGGAGTTTACTAGTGCATCGCGGTGTAACACATAGTGTAATAGGGGCAGTTTTGCTTGGACTGATTATGGCTTCTTTGTTTTCTTTTGTGATTGAGATGGCTGATGAGTTGTTGATTGCTATTTTTCTTGCCACAATGGGCGGCGTGTTTGTACACCAATTTACGGATTGGGCTTATGGTTCTTTATCCAAAAGAAATCATAATCACTTATTATTTACGTTAGCAGGGCATAAAAAAGAAAATATTTTTTTGTTGTTTGTCACTCTTATATTAGTGAGTGTTTCACAAATTGGTGGGGTTTTTTACCAGTATTTTCTATCAGTTGGGTTTAGCCAGCCTGATGTTTGGATATATCTGTCTGTCTTTAATTTTATTTTATTGTGTGTGCTTTTGGTAAGAGAGATGTTGAAAAAACAACCGAAACTGCTTAAAAATGTATTGGTGAATGTTTATTGGTTTTCAGGGTGTACAGTAATGGCTTTTTTTGTGAGTGTTTTTACGCGTTCTAGCTAAGGTTTTAAGTATTTAATATTAAGTAATTTTATGTACCTTTATAACTCCATGTTTTATGCGTTACCTGTAGTCTGGCAAGAAATAATGTAAAGAACTATATATTGATGCTAGTGTCATTGTTATGGAGTGTCCATTATCAGAGGCTTTTTTCTGGATTAAAGGATGTTACTTTATATTGATTTTAGGTTGTTTATGCATATTCTTTTTTTAACTGATAACTTTCCTCCCGAAACAAATGCTCCAGCAAGCCGTACATTTGAACACTGTCGTGAATGGGTAAAGGCAGGTCATCAAGTAACAATTATTACCTGTGTTCCAAATTTTCCTAAAGGTAAGGTGTTTGCTGGTTATAAAAATAAAATCTGGCAAACAGAAATTAAGGATGGCATTCGTGTTATTCGAGTGTGGAGTTATATTACAGCGAATGAAGGGTTTGTGAGGAGAATACTGGATTATCTGAGCTTCATGTTTAGTGCAAGTTTTGCTGCATTTTTTGTGCGTAAAGTCGATGTTGTTATAGGTACTTCGCCACAGTTTTTCACTGCTGTTGCTGCTTACTTTGTTGGTCTTGTTAAGCGTAAGCCATTTGTTTTTGAGTTGCGTGATTTTTGGCCTGAATCAATTAAGGGGCTTGGTTTGATGGGCGATTCTAAAATGTTTCGATTTTTAGAATCAATTGAATTGTTTCTTTATAGAAAAGCAGCTTATATTATTCCTGTAACTTATTCTTTTAAAAAAGAACTAGTGAATCGAGGGATTGATGGTAATAAGATTGGTGTAGTGACGAACGGTGTTGATATTAGTCGTTTTTCTCCACGTCCAAAAGATGAGACGCTTATCGCGCAGCATGGTTTGCAGAATAAATTTGTGGTTGGGTACATTGGTACTCATGGTATGAGTCAAGCGTTGGAAACAGTGCTAAAAGCCGCACAGTTAGCAAAGACGTTTGAAGGTGGGGATTCACTGCATTTTTTATTATTGGGCGATGGGGCAGAAAAAAATGCGTTAATGGATCTTGCTGTTGAGATGAAGCTCGGTAATGTAACCTTTGTTGATGGTGTTTCCAAGGATAAGGTAGCAGATTATTGGTCAATACTTGATGTTGCGGTGATTCACTTGAAAAGAATACCTTTGTTTACCTCAATTATTCCGTCTAAGTTATTTGAATGCATGGGGATGGGGATTCCAGTGCTTCATGGTGTGGAAGGTGAGTCGGCTAATATCGTTAATAAAGAGCGTGTTGGTATAACATTTACGCCTGAGAGTGAAGTAGAATTGTTGGATAACTTAAGACAGTTGCAAAATAACCCTATTTTATATCAGGAGTTTCGAGACAATAGCTTGCTTGCTGCTCATAAATTTGATCGTACTGAACTGGCTGAAAAGATGTTGTTAATGTTGAAAGACATTTAAGTATTATTGATATATATAGTAAAGTCAGATAATCCACATGACTGGCTGGAACAAAAAATGTGAACGTAATTATCTGAACATCTATAGTAGTTTAAGCATTAGTTTATGCGTTTCATCCTGACATAGAGCGTTATATGTATATTTCGTTAGCTTTTTGAAAATTTTTATGTAATTAATAAGTTAGATTTTTAGATGCAATTGTATTACAGTCCTTGAGGGCTATTGGTAATATGTAGAGTGTTTTATCTTATTTCAATGTTGCTATGTCAATAATACATTTGCAAGATCTCGTGCAGAAAACCTTTCGTTTATTCAGGCGGTGTTAGGTTGAAAAATGAGGTGTTTTTCACTCTTTCTCCTGATGCTGTTATTCCAGATCTTAAGTTTATGAGTTGACTTGTATTTTATTGAATTAGTGTGGTCTCCCAGACTATCTGAAGTATGGTGGGGCATATTTTAAATTATTAATGAGGATGTTTTAGTGCTATGAATGGGCAACGAGATAATCAAATAATTACAATTGACGATAATAAAGAGATAGGTGCAAGAGCATCTTATGAGCCGAATCGTCATATTGATAGAACAGGCTACCAAGATGATGCAAGTAATAAGGAATCAGATTTAAACGATATTTTCGCTGTTATTTTTCGGCGTAAAGGTATCATACTTTTTATTACTTTATTATTGACAACCATTGCTTATCTTTACTCTTCATCGCTTACTCCAATTTATCGAGCAACAGCGAGTATTAAGATTGATGTTCAAGGTAATAAGTTAGCCCAGTATGATGATGTTTTTAAAGAAAAAGCAGCTGATGCAAACTTTCAAACAACTCAGTACGATGTCTTGCAAAGTAGAGCGCTGGCAAAGCGTGTTATTGAAAAATTAAAGCTAGATGAAGCGACATTAAATGGAGGGGGGCAAACTTCTGTTGTTTCTAGCTATATCAAACGAGCAAAAGGCTTTATTTCTCGAACCGTTATACAGCCTATTTTGGGTGATGAGGCTAAGACAGTAGCAGCCATTGGTCCTAAAACAAATGGTGCAGGAAGTACACCAACAACCAAGCAAAGAGCTTTACCGCTTGAGTTGTCTTTTCTTGGTAATTTATCTTTATTGCCAAGCAAGACATCAAATATATTGAAAGTAAGCTATGACTCCTATGATGCTGAGTTAGCAGCAAAAAGCGTTAATACTTTGACTGAAGAATTTATTAATATGAGTCGTCAAGATCGCTCAGACTCCAATACGGCTGCTAAAGGATATCTTGCTGAGCAGCTTGAAAAAGCTCAAAGTAAAATGGCTGAGTCTGAAAAACGGCTTACACAATATGCAAAAGAAAATGGCATTATTAATATAGATGGTAAGCATTCATTTGTTGTCGATTCGCTTAAGCGATTAGATGCTGAATATGCTAATGCACAACAGCAAATGCTTACTGCTAGAAGTGAGTATCAGCAGCGAAGCAAGATAGCAAGACAGATGAATGTCATGAATAGTCGCGCTGTTCGTGTGTTGAAAAATGAAAAAATTAAATTGCAAGCTACCTATAATAAGAAGCTAGAGGTTTATAAACCTGCTTTTCCTGAAATGGTTCAGTTGAAAGAGGACATTGCTAGTGTGGAGCGACAAATAAAAGCGGAAACACAAACCATTAACAGTACGTCTACTGATAATCTAAAAACAAAGTATCTTGCTGCAAAAGAGCGAGTGGGTATATTAGCAGGTCAGCGAGCGCAGAAAAAAAATGAGTTGTTAGGTGAGCGTGATAAAAATGTTGCTTATGCTACCTTGCAAAGAGAAGCGGAAGCAGATCGTAAGCATTACAATACCTTGTCAAAGACTCAGAAGGAAACAGATATAGCGGATGGTGTAGTGAGCGATAATATTTCTATTATGGATCCTGCTTTTGTGCCTATCGCTGCTTATTCTCCAAATACGAAAAAAAATGTGGCTGTTGGTGCATTATTTGGCTTGATGCTTGGTTTGGCCGTTGCGTTTATGCGTGATCGCTTAGATGTGCGTATACGGAGTGTAAGTAATCTTGAAGACCTTGTTGATCTTCCTGTTTTAGGTACCTTCCCCTTTGTTAAAGGAAAAAACAAGAAAAAGAATAGAGATAGTGAGGGGGCTATTTTATTGACAGCCAATCATCAATCAGCAGAGTACGAAGCTGTTCGTTCCTTGGTGACAAATTTGCGTTATACAGATGCTAAAGGACTTCCTGATATTATACATGTGACGAGTGCAAGCCCCGCTGAAGGAAAATCAAATGTTGCCATCAATATGGCTTCTATTCTTGCTGAAAATAAGCTGAAAGTACTGCTTATTGATGCTGATTTACGTAAACCTAGAATAGATAGTTACCTAGGAGTAAAGGCAAGCCAGGGCTTAGCAGAGTACTTGTTGGATAGATGTGAGGTTGATGATGTGATTATAGCTTCATCACAAGACAATTTATCACTTATCACCGCAGGTATGCCAACCCCTAGCCCTGCTA
>CAYNGN010000050.1:0-9628 GCA_964396615.1 uncultured Thiothrix sp.
AGGATAGAGCGACCCCCTCCTAAGGGGTAGGCCGAAGGTTCGATTCCTTCTCAGGACACCATATTACCATCTCCAACCCGTCGCGTAGATTTTTGTCACATTCACGCGTACGAACCCAGCAAGTCATGTGGATTATTTTTAAATCAGGAGGAACTTGCTACGCTCAAACATGCTTCTGATTAAAAAATAACGCACATGATTTGTTTCTAATCTGTGAACGCAATTATCTGACTCTCTATAGCTCATGCTTCTCGTTGTTTTAAAGTATTTCTTTCAAGTCATACAAAGCATCCAGTGCTTGTCGTGGTGTCATACTATCGAGCTCTAGCGCTAAAACGGCCTTTTTAAGCGTATCAGCCACTTCATCCGTTTCAATGGGAAAGGAAAGTGCAAGTTGTTGTGTTTCACGAACACCTATGGGTTGATTTGTTTGTTCTAAACGTTGCAGTTTTTGGCGTGCATTATGGATAATATTTTTGGGTACACCTGCAAGTTGTGCGACTTGTAAGCCATAGCTTTTACTCGCAGGACCATCCTGTACATTGTGTAAAAAAACAATTTTATCACCATGCTCTGCGGCATTAATGTGAATATTTTGGATATAACGATTTGTTTCTGGCAAAGCAGTCATTTCAAAATAATGGGTGGAAAATAGAGTCAATGCCTTTTTTTCATTTGCAAGGTATTCAGCGAATGTCCATGCGAGTGATAAACCGTCATAAGTGCTAGTTCCTCTGCCAATTTCATCCATCAGCACAAGGCTATTAGCGGTAGCATTGTTAAGAATATTGGCGGCTTCAGTCATTTCGACCATAAATGTTGAGCGACCAGAACTAAGATCATCATGTGCGCCAATACGGGTAAAGATTCGATCAATAGGTCCAATCCTCGCTGACTGAGCAGGGATATAGCTGCCAATACTTGCCATGATGGCAATCAGAATAACTTGGCGCATATAGGTTGATTTTCCTCCCATATTGGGGCCTGTGATAATGAGCATGCGCCGATCATGATTGAGGCTGATATCATTAGGAACAAAAGGAGCATCAAGAGCAGCTTCAACGACAGGATGCCCGCCTGCTTTAATATCTATCCCTGATTGTGTACTGAGTTCAGGGGCATTGAAATTTAGTTGGATGGCGCGTTCAGCAAAATTAGCCAGTACATCAAGCGTGGCAATACTTTGAGCCGTGGTTTTTAACTCAGAGAGTGTTTCAGCGATGGCTTTAAGTAAGTTTTCATACAGGTATTTTTCTCGGGCTAATGAGCGCTCCTTAGCGGAAAGTACTTTGTCTTCAAATTTTTTCAGTTCTGGAACAATAAAGCGTTCTACAGCCTTGAGTGTTTGGCGGCGAAGATAATCTGCAGGTACATTATCAGATTGGCTACGAGGGATTTCTATGTAGTAACCATGCACACGGTTATAGGCAACTTTTAAGTTCTTGATTCCTGTGCGTTGTTTTTCTCTTGTTTCTAGTTCCAATAAATAGGCTTCTGAATTGTTACGCAAGCTTCTCAGCTCGTCTAATTGCTCATCATAGCCATCAGCAATTACACCACCATCTCGGATGAGTACAGGGGGATTGTCAATAATACTGCGTTCTAGTAAATCAAGGAGGTCTGTATGGGGGAGTATTTGTTGTTCTAGTGCTGTTATTTGTGGGTTTTGTAGGGTGGATAGCAGATATTTTATGTTAGGAATAACGTGTAGTGATGATCGGAGGTTAGAAAGATCCCGTGGTCGAGCGGATCCCATCGCAATACGGGTACTAATACGTTCCATATCACTAATAGCGCGTAGTTCGGTTTGAAGTTTTTCGTAATAATAATGCTCGATTAAACTCCCTGTTGCTTGGTGTCGATGACGCAAACGAGTTTGGTTTTTAAGGGGGGTATTGAGCCAGCGTCGTAGGAGTCGACTTCCCATGCCTGTTATTGTTTTATCAAGCAAGGCGAGCAGGGTGTTTTTATGTTCGCCAAAAAGACTACTTTCTAGTTCTAAGTTTCGACGTGTTGCAGCATCAAGCGTAATACTATCGTCATTATTTTCTATGTGTATTGTATTGATGTGCGGCAGTGCTTGGCGTTGGGTTTCATTCACATAGTTCAGTAATGCGCCTGCTGCAATAACAGCTAATGGGTGATGATCACAACCAAAGCCATTTAAATCGGTTGTACCTAGTTGTTTTGTAAGCAACTGTGTGGCGGTATCATGGTCAAAGTGCCATTGCGGACGTGCAGTAAGTGGATATTCTCCCATTAAATCAGGCTTTTTATCTTCTTCATAGAGTATTTCTGCAGGTTTGAGGCGTTCAATTTCATTGATTAATTCTTGTTTATTATCTAATGATAAGAGAAAGAATCGCCCACTACTAATGTCAATACTGGCAACAGCATAGGCGGCTTTTTTTTCTGCAATAGCAACGAGTAAATTATCTTGTCGCTCATCAAGTAGGTAGTCGTCAGTGATAGTTCCAGGGGTTAGAACACGAACGATTTTTCGTTCTACAGGGCCTTTAGCAGTTGCAGGGTCACCGATTTGTTCACAGATGGCGACGGCTTCCCCTTGCTTAAGTAGACGTGATAAATATTGTTCAGCAGCGTGGTAAGGAATGCCCGCCATTGGGATGGGTTGCCCTGATGTTTTTCCACGTGCGGTAAGTGTTATATCAAGCAGTTGTGATGCACGTTTTGCATCATCAAAAAAAAGCTCATAGAAGTCACCCATGCGATAGAAAAGCAGAGTGTTAGGCGATTCTTTTTTGATGCGCAGGTATTGCTGCATCATTGGGGTGTGGGTATTTTTCTGAGTAGGCATCTGAGGAATGTAGCAGATTGGAGCCGTAATTACATTGATTGTTCGTGCGTATTTTAAACGGTACGGTTAGATAGTGTTATTTTTTATTATTGTGTCATTATTTTATGCAGGCAAAGTGACACAAACACGGGCTCCAACTTGGGGGGATACTAATAATTCGATACTGCCACCTGCGGCCATAATAATTTCCGTACATACAGCAAGTCCTATGCCTTGACCTTCGGTTAAGCTATCAGCACGAATGCCGCGTTGTAGTAGCTTGGAAGGGTTGTTATCGGGAAATCCCATGCCATCATCATCAATGTTAATGACAACTTTGTTGCCATTTTGTCGTGCGTTGATGTCAACAATATGTTCGCAAAATCGGCATGAGTTGTTGATAAGGTTGCCAAATAGTTCTAGTAAGTCATCCTCATCCATGCGAATTTTAATGTTTTTTTCGACGCTAATGACAATAGCGAAATTCTTTTGGTGGTAAACCTTGAGTAGAGATTCGCGCAGTCTGGTTAAAACAGGGCGTAGCATTTGCGGAGTAATAAGTGCATGGTGCTTGGTGACAACTGCTTTTTTGAGTTGGTATGAAACAATGTCTTTCATACGATTGAGCTGGTTTTCAATACCTCTGATAGCATTGGAGTCTTGGTTTTTTAACTCATCTTGGTTGAGGTAGCCTTGTATCGCTGATAAGGGTGTTTTGAGGCTATGGGCAAGGTCATCTAGTGCGTCACGATAGCGTCTTTTTTGTCCTACTTCATACTGTACGAGAGTATTGATGGTGCTTTTGATGGGAGTGAGTTCTTCAGGGTAAAATTTATTAATGGTTTCTTGTTCGCCTGATTCAATGCGTTTGATTTCTTCATCAAATTCTTTTACAGGAGCAATAACCCAGTAACTTGTTGCAAGTTGAGCAAATAATACAAGAACAGCGGATGCAATAAAGAGGTAAATTAAGTGTTGCATCATATCTTGTGTGTTGGATTCTAGTTTTTTTGCTGAATGTGCGATAACAAGCTGATATTTTCCATAAGGGCTATGTTGAAAACCATAGGCGTAAATAATATAGCGATCATTATTGTTGTTGTTAGCTGTGTTTGATTGTATTTCAGGGGAGTGTTGAGAAATTATTTTCTCGCCTGGGGAGGCATGAGTAGGGAAGCTAACCAGTATTTCTGCTATATCTCGTTTGTTTTGTTCATTTAAGTTGTCATGGGGGACGTAGCTATGCCACTGAATGACTTTTGTACTGGTATCTTGAATGTAAGCGACAGTATCTGTTTCAACGCCTGATAATTGATCAACAATATCAACTTTAGTTAAAAATTTCTCCATGTCATCTTTGTTTTCAGGGTCAATTTGGAAGCGTCCCTTACTAAAGTTAAAGTAACCGAGTAAATCGAATCCAAGCTGCTCCAGATCGTCTTTTTCTTTGGATAATTCTTGGTTTTGGGTGAAAAAAAACAGTAGCATCCCCAATATGAGGATGCTCGCCATGATAATTGCAAAAGAGCTTATAAGTTGTCTAGCTCTTAATGAATTCATGTAGAGGTTGTTCTCGCTAAAGTAAAGCGATAACCACGACCACGTAATGTTTCTATTGGTTTTAAGGTGTTGTCGGGGTCAAGTTTGATGCGTAAGCGTCGAATAAAGACTTCAATAACATTAGAGTCACGATCAGAATCATCATCATACATTTTTTCAGTGAGTTCAGATTTTGAAATGACTTTTCCAGCATGTAACATCAGATGTTCAATGACTTTGTATTCAAATGCAGTGAGTGATACTTCTTCATCATGAAGAAACACACGTTGTTCGGAGTTATTGAGCTTAATGACACCACAAACCATTTCTGAAGCAGCCCAGCGTCCTGTACGACGTAATAAAGCTCGTACTCGGGCTAAGAGTTCTTCGGCGTAGAATGGTTTTTCTACATAGTCGTCAGCTCCTGCTTCTAGCCCTTCGACTTTATTTTGCCATCGGCTACGAGCCGTTAAAATAAGGATCGGGTAATCTAGTCCTTTTGCGCGAATATTCTTGATGATATCAAGCCCGCTAATTTCAGGCAGACCAAGGTCTATAATGGCGATATCAATAGGGTAGTCTAATGCATAGTGCAGCCCCATTTTTCCATCTTCTGCGGTGTTAACGACAAATCCTGCTTTTTTTAATTCTTGTTCGACTTGCTCGCGAATATCGCTGTCATCTTCTACTATTAGTATTCTCATGCTTTTACGTTTGATTGAGGTGAAATATTTAGGTGTTTTTATCAGCTTATATGTAATGAAATAATGATAGTTTAAATCTTTTATGGCTAATAGCTACTTAATTTTATTCATTTTGTTTCATAGTAAAGAATGCCCTATATGCGATAGCTTCATGAATCACATGTGATTTTATTTGTAGTAAAATAAACATAATCTTTTGTTTATCAAGTGCAAAAAAATAAATTTTCGATTCTCTAGTACTATAACAAATAAATAAGTAGTGTGCCGACATATCAAATTTGGATAGGTCTATCAGTATATACTTATGAATAAGCGGCGGTATCAATTATTATACAATAATTGCAAAATATATAAGTAAAATCTAGAGAATAAAGGTAGTTTTTTTATTATTTTTTAGATGTGTGAATTATAAAATCATTAGTGACACAATTGAGGTGTTGAAAAAATGCAGCTTTAGATTAGGGATATTGTGATAAGAATAGAAATATTTTGAGGGAAGGGAATTCTGAAAGCAAGGCTAAGTATATGCTTTCAGAGAGATTTTTTCTCTATTAAACCACTGGATATAGATGATATTTTGAATAGTGTAGTGGCTATATGCTTTTTACTTTTTGCAAGCCACTTGTATTTCAATAAACTCCCCTTTGCTATCAATCATTTTTACATAATGACAGTTTTTCCCGTAAGATTTATTTTTCTTTCGAATGGATAGGATTTCAATCTTTCCTGTATATTTAGATTTTACAGCAGCTATGATTTCAAGTTTAGAAGCAGGTTTACCTGCGTTGCTTTTTTTAAGCGGAATTTTGATAACGGAGCGTTTTATCAATGAAAATGCACTAGCGGTGCTAGTTGCTAATGATAAGGTTAGTGTAAAGGTTAGCAATGTATAAAGAAGAGTCCGTCTATTATAATTTTTCATAATTTATCCCCAAATTAATTGTATTTTTAAATAAAAACAGCCTGTTATGGAGTCAGTATTATTTGTCTTATGCGACGTTCCTTAATAGTTTAAAGTAAACATTAAAGAGGGCGATAGCAGGCTTTTTAGTTATATCACTCTATTACTGAATGAAATATTAATGGCGTTTTAGCAAATATAACTAAAAGAATTGGCTAATATTATAGCATAGTATTAAGAATTGAGATATTTTATAAAATTAATTTTCTAATAAAAACTATTTATTTCCTCGCTTGAATCGGCATTCTTATAGTGAATGCCAACTATTATTTATGTTTCCATAAGGAATAGATATTGTTTCTGGCTTTGTTAGTAACTTGCGTTTTATTTGTTTTGTTTTGTAGTTTGGTTGGAGTGTTTTTGCTGGAATAACATCATTTTTTCCAGATGTTGCTAATTGGGGAGTATTGTAATATTTATTATGATTTGCGATGACTTTAGCAGAGTCTGAGACATAATACTGTGGAAAGTTAATAAGGGTGTTTTTCTTAAATGTCCAGCCACTACTTTCATTACTCCATAGCCATAAATGATCGCCATTGATGAGTAAATTGTTAGAGACAATGTGTCCATTACCTGTAATAGTTAGTGCTGCTGAATTTTCATATTTAGATATTTCGCCATCATGCCCTAGCTGTTTTATGTCATAAATAATATTATTTTTTACGACAATATCTGACAACCCATGTAATATAATGCCATTAAGTGCATCCATTATAATATTGTTTTTTATGTCAATATTTCCGCTTATTATTTTTCTACGGGAGGCTTTATGTAAAATAATAACGCCTCCATGATCATTACTTCCTGCAATTTTTTTATCAAGCAGTCGCATTCCCCACATTCTGTTTTTTTCTATTATAATTGCGTCCTTCGGATTCATTGAAGTAGTACCTGCTTTAATATCAATGGCATTTTCAGCAGCCGCAAAATCTCCTTTTGGTGTTAATGTTCCTTTGCCATCACTGTAAATGTCAGGTGTTATATAAATATCATTATTGATTATTTTTGTTTGGCGATAATCTGGGTATTTGATCATTGATTCGTGATCAAATAGTTGAATGCCATCATTGATGTCATATATTTCGTTGTTTTTGATAAGGGTTCCAATAATCTCAGCAGATTGGGCGCGACCATGCCAAGCCTGAAGAACAATAGCAACCCAATCTTCGTCAGGGAGTGTATTTTTGCGTAATACTGAGTTTTGAATTGTGTTGTAGTGACACCCCTCATAAATCACAATAACATCATCACTTGCGTGCTGGTAGAGCATTCGGTTTAGTATGTTATAGGAAGATGGAATAAAATCTCCATTTGTTCCAGCCTTAACAGGACGACCACTTGATTCAACATCATCTCTGCCTATTTTTCCGCTACCAATGATTTGGTTTTTTATGGGGGATTTTTCAACCGTTAGACGGTCGATAATCCAGTGATTGGCTGCTTTTAGCCAGATATTACGAAATATTGCTTGTTTAGCAGTGGGCATATGGACAGGATGCGTATTATCCAATGGATTTTCTGGATCATAGTAAAGCAGATATCGTGGGGCTTCTTTTGTGCCGTCGCCTGTTAAGGTAACAATATTATTGGTTTTTTTAGTATCAAAGTAGTGACCTGGTTTTACAAAAATAATCCTAATATTTTTATCTAGCGCTATTTTTAGTTGTCCTAAATTGCTAACAATTGCCATTTCAGGATTAGTGGGGTTATAAGTGGGGAGTTTAAGGTTTTTTTCTAACGGGTTGAAGATAATTAAACTTATTAAAAAAGCTATTAATAGTGAAATTATGTAGAGGTTACGCTTACTAATCATCTTATTTTTTGAAAAAAACATAATTTAGATCATCCAAAGAGGTTTCATTGTTTTAATCACATTACTGCTGACATATAGGAATGTGGAAAGGGGGGAGTAACAGTTAAACGTTAGGAGTAGTCTTGTGTAAGATTAATCTAATTGATTGTTTTGTATTAAAATATTTTAATACAGGTAACTTTTTCGCTATCGGTTTATAACCAATATGTTTTTTAGAGTATGCCAAATGTACTTTTCATCAAATACTAAATTATTACTAGAGATAACTGTTGAATATATTTTCTAATAGCTTCTACCTGAGCAATTGCCATGAAGGTGAACAGTTATATTATGTTTGCAAATTAAAAATATGTATAGATGTTTTTTAGTGATTATGCCTTTTTTCAACATTTATTTTGTGAAACTTATACTTGATCGTTTTATGAAGCCTGTTAGAGATAGGTTGTATATTTAAGGAAGTAATTGAATTAATAGTGATTATCTATAGCCTTTTTATATGTTGGCTTGTAAGTAAGAATTATTAGTGTTGATAGGCAAATTGGTAGTAATAAGGTTGTATGTCGGGGCAGTGTTTGGATAAAACCAGCTATTAATAAGATAAAGGTAATATTGACTAAAAAAATAAAGGAAATAAAATTATTAAATTTTGTTTTTAGTGACAGAAAAACACAGGATATTAATAATAGTATTAATATACCAAGATACATGATTCTTAAGATATATTCTGATAAAACCACGAGGTAGTGTTTGAATTCAATGTTTTTATTACTAAGCCCCATCGTATTGTATTTTTCTAGATCTGTTTCATTTACATTTAATCCAAGTAGCTGTTTTAGTTGTTCATTTAGGTAGTCGAAGAGTATTTCATCTTTGTTGTTTCCTTGGGAGGCAAATGTACGAATATTTGGCAGATATACGCCTTGCGTCAGCATACTACGCCAACCAAGAACAACCCTTTGTGCAAAGCTGCTCGGGTGTTCTTTTATAGCATTGAAGTATTGTTGTTTAAAGTAGGTATTGGCGTCGACTGACCAAGCGGAAGCAAAATTATTTTCATGTGCAATTTTTCCTACATATTCATCACTATCAAGAATATTCCACGGATTATTAGGTAAAACACCTAGGCCTAAATACATGACAGCCCCACCATTCGTGGAAGAAGGTAAGGCCTTTCCTACAGTGGTAGTTGTATACGTTATCCAAGGGATAGTTGCTAGGATTATGGGGGCTAAGTATATGATTGCCATTTTAAAATAATAGCTTTTACAATGTTTTATGATACCGAATATACCGATAGCTAAAAATAGTAGGATACCCAGTATGAGAATTTCAGCACGAAAATTAAACCCCAATCCAATGAGTAATCCACTGAAGACATAGTATTTTACGCCTTTTTCTTTGTTGCTTTCTACGGCACTATACAATAACCACATGCTATAAAAAGCGAGAAGGTATGCTATTGAGTTACTATAAAAAGATAAACTTAGGAAGATCAAAGGAGTGAGTATTGTGGCAACAAAAATTGGATTATTAATGGTTTTTGTTAGTTTCTTTGAGGCGTTAGTGTGTGCTGTTAGGGTTAAAACTGATTTATACCAGTATGCGAAAATAATGATCATTATAGCACCTTGAAAAAAAATGATATTTTCTTTTAATATGCCCGCTAATAATGAATATCCCCACATAGGATACGTTGGTAGTTCGGGAACGATTCCTCTTGTCAAAAGAAGTCCATCTGCGAGGTGGTCATGCCATACACCTCCCTTAGGTAACAGTTGTGAAACATAAGCAGCGAAAAAAGCCACTAAAAG
>CAYNGN010000051.1:0-8430 GCA_964396615.1 uncultured Thiothrix sp.
ATGTTGTGGCTGAAAACGTTTCATATCTTATTTGTTATGTCATGGATGGCAGGTATCTTTTATTTACCCCGTATTTTTGTACATTTTGTTGAAGGACAAAAAGCCGAACAACAAGTTGATCGACTGGCAATTATGGGACAAAAGCTGTATAGCTTTATGACGATTATGATGATGATCGCCATTGGCTCAGGGCTATGGCTTTGGTTAGGGTTTGGTTTTACGGGCGGATGGATACACATTAAGTTGTTATTTGTGGCTTTGATGCTGGGCTATCATTTTTGGTGTAAAGCACGCGTAAAGGAAATGCAAGCAGGGCATTTGGATCATAGTGGCGTATTTTATCGTTGGATGAATGAGTTACCGCTAGTATTAACAGTGGTTATTTTGATTATGGCGGTAGTAAAGCCGTTTTAAGCCAAAATACAAGATATATTCAAACCTTACAAGCTTTACTCAACCACTATGAAATAGTCTTTTAACAAAATCGCGCGGAAGTTCCCCTTCTTCAGAGGGGGGATGGATAGCGCGTCGCTCGCAGAGCGATTTATTTCGATTTTTAGACAAGACAGTATTCCGAGATTCTATCTTGGTTGCTATGTAATTTTTTCATTTTACTCAAGGTAATTTGTTGATAGGATTTGTTAGGGGGTTTGATATAGTTTCCATCAATATCGATGATATAAGCAGATGTTCCTGTAAACCCCGAAATAAAGCCACTTTTTCCAAAAACACGAATACAATCCCATTTTTTAAAGTTTTTGACCTGATAAATATTTTTGTTATTGCGTTTTTGGGTGGTATTCGGTTGTCTGCGTCCTTTCCGCGCAGTTGCTTCGTGCAAGGATCGTTTTCTTAACTGAATACACGTTGATTTGATAAAATACGGAATCGGCATGACCTGTTTCTGAGCAATGACAACCGCGTCATGACAATGGCTTTTGCTTATATTCTGTTTTTTTCGCCAATGTGCAGTGATGTAACCAAAGGTTGTTTCAAGGGGTGCAATGTGACGAAGCTGCTGTTGTAGAGAGTGTTTTCCTTGCTGTACATGAGCAGCAAAGGTGTAAAAGCGTGTTTTTTGTTGGGGTAATTGAAGCCCCTCATTATGATGCTGCCAATGATGCGTTTTGCATAAGGTCATCAGGTTGGACAAACGATCTGTGCCACCTTGAGAACTTGGCTTGATGTGGTGTATTTGCAGTGCTTCAGATTGCCCACAAACACGACATTTAAAACCATCGCGTGTCTTAGCCGCTGATTTGTAATTCTTTTGATAAAGCATTGCACCTTGTTGATAGCCTTTACCCCGTAATGGTGGGATCATCCATCGCTTGAAAATCAAAATAGGCATCTTCCAATCAAATCAGTACGGGAGTTGGTAAAGGGAGTTTGTGAATCGTGCGTACAATGGCATCTTTCTTTGCTTTGATGGAAGGTGGAATTCGGCCTGTTTTATGGCTATTTTTACGATTGAGGAAGCGGGGTTGACGGTAACGGCAATGACGATGCCGTCTGCCCCGTCGATAAGAGCGGCGTGTGTCCATTTTACGCTTAATATCGGTACGCAACTGGACTTCTTCTTGATAAATAGCTTCATTATTAGCAACACAAGCGATACCGACATGAATACCGCCATCATCAATACCAACGACAATATCTTGCGTATATTCGGTGGTTTCTTCGGTCAGTTGGATAGCAAAAGGTGTACGCTGAATAACAATGGCTTTTCCTTGTTTCAGGAGCATCCGTGCCTTTGCAGGGTAGGTTGGCATGAGCCAGTTTCCTTGTTTGCTTTTGACATAAACCTTCATATCATGTGTCCTATAATAAGATTATAACAACGCTATTCCGAAGAATAGGTAAGGTGCTCATCGGCAATGTTATCTATGCTTGTTAGGCTGGCTCACTATCCCTACTCGGCAGGATTGTTTAGAGTTCAGCGGTAGTGGACAGGACTTGAGCGTACATCCTGACGTACCTTGACATGAATAACGGAGTCCCTAAGGACAGAGCCTAGTCAACTGAGCTTTTACAAGCTCGCCCCTTTAGGGGGGAGTAGTTGACCGGTAAAGTTTACACGCTGCGATTCGTTCATCAATAACTAGCACAACTTGTTGATAAGTAGCACTCGTTGTATCTGTATAAAGCGCCTTAAAATCCATTGCTTCTAACCCTTCTGGCAAGTGATTGATCGCGGGCATAAAATCACGACTTTGAGTCGTATTGGCAAGGCGCTGCTGAATTGAGTGTGCTTGTTGTTTTGAATGTAAAGCACGCTTAGCTAACATGACACCTGCACGATCAGCCGCTAAATCAGCAAAGCTAAAGCCACTACCTCCCATGGAATCACTCATCTCTTTATCTACCCCAATGAATTGTGCTAACTTTGAGCCCGATAAGGCGGTAATAGCAGCAGACACTAAAAAATGACGACTTAAATCTTCTCGATTACGCAAATAAAATCTTTTACGTTTTAACAAAGGATGTGTTTGCTTATCCCATAATCCAACCATATTCCTATTTAACATATACGCCCCTAAAGCAATAAAAAGGGCACGATTTTCATTAACAGGGTTATTGTTTTCACTACGTTTAACAGCAAGTTTAAACAAGGGTTGTAATAATGCTGTTAAGGTGGGACGTACTTGGCGAATAGACTGGCTACTCTCAATCAATGCTTGGGTGTAAATAGTAATAGGTTGCTGTAGGTTTTCTTTAATCAATGTAGAAGCTAAACGACTTTTTAACTGTTCCCTCACTTCAGCTTGCCACACATAATGTATCGCTAGTTTTTGTTGGCCAAGTTGAAACGATTCCAATGAATTCATTGCCGTAATATACTCAGGAAATCTTTGCTGTAAGACGCTGTGAACACGTACTAATAGCGCATTAGCAATAATACGCGGAATCTGTATATCACCAATCGTTAACTGCTCAACCTCAATACTCTCACCTTGCTGCTTTACGCGTGTCGAAACATTAATAAAATCCCCAATAGGATTATGTGGCAAGCTAATTGTTCCTGTTACCTGAGCAGATTGATCCGATAGCACGACCTCTGCTTGTATACGTTCATCAAACCGTTTAAGCATATAGCGTGTTAATAAATTCATATCTGCTTCAGAAATAGTGGTAGCACGCTTCTCATTAGCCTTGAAATGCACAGGATTATTATTATCAATAAAGGTCTTAACACGATATATTTCTTGAGGAGTTAATGATTTTTTTCCAGTAACAAGAGAGATATCTTGTAAACTAAAAACGAGGAGTGAAGCAATTAAAAAGGGAACTAGCAAGAAAATAAAAAAGAAAAATCTAATAAAAAAACCAAGTAAACGCATAGTAATATTAAGTTTAGGGGAAGTAACCAAACATAACAGTAATAAGGGGTGAAGTGAATAACTACTCTGACTACATTGTTATTTTTAAAAAAAACCAACATAAACAATTGATACTTTAATTAATTATTATATTTAACCATAATATATTAAAATAAGATTATGGTTAAATTTCAATAAAATACTATTTTTAAATAACAAATAAAAGCCCAGTAACACATAGCGTTATAATAATGATTTCTGTGACTATTTTTGACATATCTATTTCCTTATGAATTAATATTTTCTTTAATAATTACCATCAGCCCTATTAAAGAATATAAAGTTGTAATTAAGTAACACATGAGTGTGTTTCTATACCCTAGACGGAACGTTTTCAAAAGTGGTTCATTTTATTATTTATATATATATGCATAGAAATAATAAATACTTCACTGTGTTAAGCATAGGTGAAAATAGAGCAGTACAAACACACTAATAGAGTATGAGGTAGGGAAAAAAGGTTAAATGATAACTGAGTGGTGTGAAAACTTATGAAAGCTATCGAAGCTCATAAATAAAATCGACGGTTTGTTCTTCTCCAGATTCTGCCTGTAGGCTCCATTTTTTACTAATTCGGTAATCAATGGCAATTTTATGGAAAGTATCAAACAACCCAGTGATATAACGAATATATAAATCTGTGCCAAGACGCTTTCCTAGCTGGAGTCTATTTTTTCTATAATCTTCAAATGTAATCACATTGACATCGTCCAATCCGATGGAACCACCAATGCGATTTAATAAGTTACTACCACTGTTAATACCGAGCGTACGCACAGCCTGTAAGAGCAACTGTGTATCATCATCCCCCGAATCAGCTAGTTTTTGACCTGTAAGTAGATAACTCAACGCATCATCTTCAGGCAAAGTTGGATCAGAAAAAACAGAGGATTTCGGTTTTTGCAATGTCCCCGCTAGATTAAGACCCACTTTAAGATCTTCCACATTACGTGTAGCACGAATATTCAAACCAGGATTCCCCAAAGGACCATTAAAGACTAGCATTCCATGTTCAATTGTTAAAATTTGTCCATAGGCTCTATATTGTCCGTTAATAATACTTAACGTACCACGAGATAAAATAGTATTAAGATTATCCGTTACATGAAAATTTCCCTTTAATTGAGCTTTCAGACCAAAACCATCAAAATGGATACTATCACCCAGTGAAATTTTTACATTGGGTATAATACGCAACGGATTCTTTTTTTGCAGTATGTAATTATTTTTTTTTCCTGTAAAAACAACATCATCTGACTCATAAACAGCTGTTTCAGGTATTTCATCGAGCGTAATCTTGGCTCTTGGAATATGTAAACGCCCTAAAATACTAAGGGTCTTTGGCGTTGCTTTGATATCTAAGTTTGGGGAGGCATAGGCTTGCACTTCATGTGTATTCATTAAGTGAAGATCATGACCTTTAAGCTTGACCTGTGCAATCCATGCATTAAGCTTGGAATAATCCAACCATCCCGTTATATCAAGTTTGCCTTTCCCTGCTAATAAACTCCCTTTGATATGTGCTTGATTCTGCTTACCTGATTGTATTTTTAATTGAATAGCAGATAAGTAAGTTCCTGTATCTGGCACTTTTACTTGCCCATCTTTAAGCACTAATTCACCTGAAATAACAGGTTGTTTTAAAGGTCCATGTATGTTGATAGTGCTACTTATTTGCCCTTTTAATTTATTAATATCAGGTACGTAATCATTAAGCCATGCTAGATGTGTTGTACTAAGATGAGCTTCGGCAACAATTTTGTGTTGTTCAGGAGACGATAATAATGTAATCGTTGCCTTGGCATTCAATTTCCCACGTTCATCAAACAATAAATCAGCAAAAGAAGTAATCGTGTTTCCATTAAAATTAACGAGGATTTTTCCATTACGATAGGGAATTTTTTCTAAACCCGATGCCGTTTTATAACGAATAAAGCTATCAGGAAGTCGAAATGACGCTTGACCATAGAAACCATCGGCTTTTTGCTGAATATTATACTGACCATCAATAGAACCCGCAAAATCAATAGAATTTGCCAACCACGGTTTTAATTGAGCTAAAGGAATGCGTTCAAGTGTCCCTTTTGCTTGAAAGCCATTAGTTTTCTGCCACTTTATAGTTGAACATAAAAAGCCTCTTTTAGGATTATTGAGACAAATTTCAGAACTGGAAAAACGTTTATCAGCAATACGTAATTTCACGGGCTTATTAAGCTGCCAATGCCCTGCTGCTGTATCGCTTAGTCTTAATTGCTTTACTGTACCTTTCCAAATAGTATTTTTTAGTCTGCCTTCTGCTTGAAGACGAAGCTCTCCTTCTTTACTCATGCTATTCAACACAATCTGGTGCTTATCCAATGCACCTTTTACACTCACTTTGGTTGTCTTAATTGTTTTACCTGCAATCATGAGATTTTTAATCATTCCCTCAAGATCAAGTTTTTGAGGATGACCATTAAATGTTACCTTCGCAGACTTGAAGCTTAGCTGTTCTGTTTCCAATTGTTTAATACGTAATGTCCCTTTACCAAGTACTAACAATTTTTTTTCTGAACCTTTAAACTCAAGATCAACCGATTTGACACGCAGTTGCTTTGATTTTAATTGCTTAATGTGAAAAGTGCCTTGACCAAGCCGCAATGATTCCTTTTCTGATCCTTTAAAATCAATGTCAGCAGATGCAACCGAAAAATCTTTATAGGTTACATTTTTAATTTTTGCCAACACTTTGCCAAAAAATAATGAATCATCAGTCCCTGCTTTCAGTTTTATATCAGCAAAGTCTATATTTATTCCTTTTGATGCTAATTTTTTGATGAGCAAAGTCCCTTGACCACTGGGTTTAATGGTTGTCCCTGTTAAAATACCGTTACCATTGATACTTCCCGTTGCATCAGGCCAAAGCTGCTTGAGTTTATTCGCTTTAACATCCCATTTAAGCACAAAAGGTTCGGTGATTTTCCCATCGACTTTTAAACGATTATCACCACTTTTCAAGTCAATTTGCTTAACATGCAATAAACTGTCCTTAAAAATTATTTGCCCTGAAGCCTGTAAAGGATAACGGGATAAATTTCCTGCTATTTTATGAGTATCTATAAGGACAAACCATTTTTGTTGTTCATAATGATAGCTTCCTTTTGTATTCATATCTAAAGTAAACTCAGCAGGCCAGTCGGGTCGGTATTTTTTAGTACGAACGTTGTCACTCTTAATAGAGAAGTTCCATTTAAACGCATCAATCCAATTAAGCGCTCCTTTGGTATCCAATAATGCACTCTCATTATCAATGATAAGTTTTTCTACAGTGACACCACTATAATCACCACCGCCTTTTACTTGCAGTTTACTATACCCAAGGATTTGCTCATCCCAATCAAGCACTCCTTCAAGTTCATAGTCCGTGAGTGTTCCTGCTACACTCACTGTGCCATCAAACGTCCCTGTATGGATATGTGAATAGTGAATTCCGCCCCGCCCTTTTATCGCATGCGGTTGATTAAAATCCAATTCCGCTTTTTTCAGATTAACCAACATCGGGTTCTTCTTAATAATCAACGTTGCTTTAACCGTTTCTCCTGTGAGTAAATTATCGACGATACGAACCCCCATCACCTCCATATTCTTTACTTGAAAAAGTAAATGATCATCTGCATTGATAATATTTAACGCATCCAGTGCAACACGATCAGCTATTAGGTCGATAGGAATAGGGATATTGGGAATAATGGTTTTTTCATCTGCTATTTCTTGTTGGTCTTCTGCAAGGTAAATATTTAAGGTTTTTCCGCGTAGTTGCTTTATATTAAGTTTGCCATCTTTATAAATCGTCGATAACCAATCTATATTTAGGTCTAGAAATTCAATATGGACGACTTCATTCTTTATTGTTAATTTGTCAACATGTAGATCGCGCAATAAAGTACCACTTTCACCTTCAATGCTAATAAGAGGTAGCATTGTATTCACTAGGGAGACAATGGCTTTTGTACCAAGAGGGGTAGCGAGTGTTACCAATAAGAATATGATGAGCAAAAGTACAATAAGTAAGAAATCAGCAAAACGATGATGAATTTTCACAAGTCAGGCCCAATACTCAAATGTAAATGAATGTCAGATAAGTCATCGACGGGTTGAGCAATATCAAACCTTATTGGCCCTATAGGAGAACGCCATCTCACGCCCAAACCTACACCAACTTCAACATTGCTAAGATCAAAGTCATCAAAAGCATTACCTGCATCAACAAAACCTGCCAGACTCCATTTATCGACAACAGGATACTCATACTCAAGACTTGTTTCAATAAGTTGTTTGCCTCCAATAACTTTACTATCTGTATTAACTTCACCTAATGATTCATAGCTAAACCCTCGAATACTATTATTCCCTCCTGCAAAAAAACGTAACTCTTTGGGTAAATCATCTAAACTATCACCAAAGGTTGTACCAAAATCAGCACGCGCAATAAAGCGCCCTTTCCCTGCTTTCTGAATATATTTTCCATGAGCTTTCAGTTGTAATAAGCTTGCATCACTAAATAATTGATCGACCGCACCTTCTGCTTCAAAACGCAGTCGCCAGCCATTTTCAGGAAATAAGCGGTTATCAGCTTCAACATGTGAATATTGAATCCCTACTAAGGCAAGGCTTGAGCGCGTTATAGGTGAACCTTCTACTTTTGTTGTATCTTGAAGATAATTAAATGACAGTGTTCTTTTCCACTCATTACTGCGCATAGAGGTTGAAAGAATCCCTGCTTTAATGCTTTTACTATCAACATCATCATTTGTATCTTGCTTAAAACCGAGTGTATAAAAAAGGCTATTGTGTTCTGGATCATTCCTTGGCAGCGTTAACTGAAAGTTTACATCATTAATGCGTTCTGAAAGCCCTGTGCTAATAAGCAATCTTTTACCTGAACTACCCGTCCAACGTCTTTCCATAGTCGCTTTAGCACGAAATCCTGTATCTGTACCATAACCAAGGCGAGCAAGATACCCTGTGCGCTTTCTAGGTGTCAGCTCAATGGTAATAGGAATGGTTTTAT
>CAYNGN010000051.1:8446-9627 GCA_964396615.1 uncultured Thiothrix sp.
CGCACATTGACAACATCATAATAACCGCTATTTTGTAACAATTGTTGTTGGCGTATCAATGTTGTTGAACTGAAACGTTTGCCTGTTTTTAAAATAATAAACTTACGTATTACCTCATCTGACAGCACATTTTGAATAACGGTTATTAAGCCATATTTAAAACGTTCCCCTGTATGAAAATGCAACGTAATAGATGCACTACGTTTTAATTTATTGACTTTTATCTCTTTTTTTTCAAAATGTGCTTTAAGGTAGCCAAGCTCTTGTGCTTTTTCAATGAGCATTTTTTTATAGGTGGTGTAATACTGATGATTTAGGACATCATTTATTTGGTAAGGATGTTTTTTTAGCAGCAGCTGAAAGGCTTTTTCGTGACGACCCCTACCAGTGATGAGTACATTTTGTGTTCGCACAATCACTGGCTCTCCTTCAATCACCTCTACCTCAATACTCCAACAGCCTTTATTTTGAATCGCTTTTATTACAAAATCTGCGTGATAGTAACCTAAAGCATGTAATGATTTACCAAGTTTTCTTTTTAGAGTACGTTTATATTTTGTAATCGAATCAAGGCTCGCATGACAATCAAGGGTAAATCGAGGGAGATGGGCTTCAGCATTTTTAAGTAATTCGTCGGTTATTCCTGTTAGGGTAACGTTCACTTCTTTCGGCTGATTAGTAGAGGATGCGAAGACTGATTCGGTGAGTAATAGGAATAAACCTAACCCTAAAAAATATCTAATGGCAATAAAATAGTTATTGCTCAAAAGCCCAGTGTAAGAATGCATTCTTGAACCTCGACCTGCCCCGATTTTAGGCCAAATTTACCAATTAGGAAGAAGTACTAAATAACCTATAGATGTTATTGAATTTTTATTCCTCAGTGTACCCTCTAAATCCACTCTCTTTATAAAAGAGTTAAAGCAGTTTAATACAATTGGCTGATAAATAAAAATATTGTAACGAATTTTATTCGGGGAAATAAGAAGGAGAATATTAAAGAAGGGTAAATGCGGGCATCAAGTCCATATGAGTACCCACAAATCATCAACAGATACTAGGGGGGTGTACCTGCCTCAGATCAACGCATCATACGCAACAATTTATAAATTCACGAATAAATTAAGAAATACGGTAGCTTTCACATTATAAACCGAATAATAATTCTAAATAGCAGGCAT
>CAYNGN010000052.1:0-9589 GCA_964396615.1 uncultured Thiothrix sp.
ACTTACAAGATATAGCCGCTTATGTCTCTAGTCAGAACATAATGACAAATATCGTGTTGTTATTTAGCATTAGCTTTATTGTTGCTGGTTTGGGTTTTAAGTTTGGTGTTGCTCCATTTCATATGTGGGTACCTGATGTTTATCATGGTGCGCCTACGATAGTGACAATGATTTTAGGTACAGCACCTAAAATTGCAGCTTTTGCTATTGCGATGCGTTTACTGGTGGTAGGTATGGAGTCGGGGTCTGAAGGTTGGCAACAAATGCTGGTATTGCTCTCTGCGCTATCGCTTATTATTGGTAATGTTATTGCCATTGCACAGACAAATATTAAACGTATGTTTGCTTATTCGACTATTTCTCATATGGGCTTTGTCCTTTTAGGTATCTTAAGTGCTAATGAAATAGGTTATGCTGCTTCTATGTTTTATGCCATAACCTATGCTGTTACTGCAATGGGCGGTTTTGCGATTATTATCTTATTGAGCCGTGCTGGGTTTGAAGCGGATGAACTGACTGATTTGCGTGGTTTGAGTACTCGTCATCCTTGGTATGCCTTTGCTATGTTGTTATTCTTATTTGCAATGGCTGGCTTTCCACCACTGGTTGGTTTTTATGCTAAATTTGAGGTGCTTGAAGCCGCTATTCATGCGGGTTATCTAGGCTTAGCTATTCTTGCTGTTATTATGTCTGTGATTGGAGCCTTTTATTATTTGCGTGCTGTGAAAATCATGTATTTTGAAGAAGCCTCTGATGATGATAATTCTGTTCATCCTGTAGATTTAAGTTTTAAGTCTTTATTAATGGCTAATGGTATTTTTGTTGTATTTTTGGGACTTTTTCCTGGAATATTAATGTCGATTTGTTTAAAAGCAATTCAATATAGTTTATAGTCTACTCCGCTATTATTTGTTGCATATGTGTTGCAGTTATAGAACTATTTCATTGATTGATTATTTTGTTTAATAAACACTCAAAAATAGCTGATATTGCTTAATATATGTAGTGATAAGATGTTGCTAAAGTGCGGCTAAGTTTATAAACTTAGTTAATTAGTTAGTTATGTGTAGTGAGTGTTGAAAGCAGGCTTTTTGTGAAGTCTAGAGTGTTGTTTTACCCTCTTAAAATATTGATCCATTCTAAAAGTGGCTAAGCTGATTACATTTACTGTAAATACTTTATATCTATTAATGAAATGACTTATGGTTTGGAGAAACTATGATTAACAAGCATATCGCCACGATGGCATTATTATCAATAGCTGTTTCTTTTGCAGTGCAGGCTTATGCTGAAGAAGGTGAGGGTGTTGCTGACTCCAGTACTCCTATTGATGCGACTAATACATTGCCTAATGCAAAGCCTGGGGAATGTTATGCGAAAGTCATTGTTCCTGCAGAATATGAGTTGCGTCCTACAGAAATAGAGGTAGAACCAGAACAAGAGCAAGTTGAACTTGTAAAGGCAACGTTTGACACAGAAGAAAAAGAAGTAGAAATAAAGCCTGCTTATACCAAACTGAAATCAATTGCTCCTTCTTTTCGTATAGAAGAAGAAACGGTTGTATTGGAAGAAGCGCGTATAGAATGGGTGACTTCGTTAGAAGAAAATGGTATTCCTGCAAGTCCTGCCTTGTTAGTTGCAGCTAAGACAAATGGTGTTGCAATTGACGGGGCTACTCCTGGGCAGTGTTTTCGTGAATACTTTTCTCCTGCTGACTTTGAACAAAAAGAGAAGCAAGTAAAAATTAAAGACGAAGTGGAGGTTATTAAAATTATAGAGGCCGAGTTTGAAGATGGCTCTGAAGATGTTGTCGTCAAAGAGGCATATATGGTAAAAACCTTAATTCCTGCTGTTTATGATACGACTGAAGAAAAGATAGAGATTGAGCCAGCACAGGCTATTTGGCAAAAAGGTGAGGGGCTTAATGAACGTATTGATAATACAACAGGCGAGATCATGTGTTTAGTTCAAATACCTGCCAAATATCAAACAATCACTAAGAAAGTGTTGAAAAGTGCAGAGCAGATTGAAGCTGCAGAAGTTGCCGCTGAGACTAGCGTTGTTGTTGTAAAAAAATTAGTAACTGATGCTACGCAAGAGAAGGAAATTGTTGAGGCTGAGTACACAACGGTAACAACACGCAGTAAAGTAGCCAATGCTTCCTTTACTTGGAGAATGGCTGAAGAAGAGGGAGAAGGGACTTATACAGGTTTGCAAATTTGTTTCAAAGAGCATCCTGAGGTAACACAAGTTATTAAGAAAGAAGTGCTTGAGGAATCTGCTTTTGTTGAAGAGGAAAATGTTGCTGCTGAAACTCAAACTGTACAAATTCAGAAAGTAGCTACAGAGCCTGAGGTTAAGCGTACAACAATAGAAGCTGTAACAAAAACGATTGAGAAGCGTGCTAAAACGGTTGATGAAAGGCTGGAATGGCGTCGTATTTTATGTAAAACCAATATGACCCAAGGCATGAATAAAAAGATTCAACAAGCATTGAAAGATGCGGGTTACTATAGTGGACCTGTTGATGGCAGCATCGGGCGCGGTACAATGAATTCAGTTAAGAAATATCAGAAAGAGAAAGATCTCCCTCGTGGTGGTTTGACTATCAAAACATTGGAAGAGCTTGGTTTAATGTAAGGTTACTTAGTTATGTTTAATTGCATTTAGCAAGACACAAAGAAGCCGCTTATTTAGCGGCTTCTTTGTGTCTATGTATTAGGCAAGTTTTTTAGTTTATAGCTTTTGTAGGTTAGCATACGTTAACACGAGCCATTTGCTTCCTGCTGTTTCAAAATTCACTTGTACACGAGCAGCTGCTCCAGCCCCTTCATTGTCAAGGATAGTTCCTGAGCCAAACTTACTGTGGCTGACTTTTTGTCCTATTGCATAACCTGTTTCATTGGCAGGTCTCTTTTTAGGGATGGGGGGAAGGGGTTTCTTTTTAATTTTATTGATTACACGAATAGACTCAATAAGCTCATCAGGTATTTCATCAATAAATTGCGAGGGTATACCATATAAGGTAGTGCCATGCATTCTGCGTTGTTCAGCATAACATAAAGTGAGTTGTTCCCGTGCGTGAGTAATGGCAACATAACATAGGCGGCGTTCTTCTTCTAATTTTCCTTCTTCATTCAACGCGTTTTGATGTGGGAATAAGCCATCCTCCATACCACAGATGAATACGCGTGGAAACTCTAGACCTTTTGAGGAATGCATCGTCATCATTTGTACGCAGTCTTCATCATTTGTGTTTTCTCCCTCTCCTGCTTCAAGCGTCGCATGGGCTAAGAAGGCAGCAAGAAAGCTCATATTGGCATGTTCATTATCAGGTCTATATTCGAAGCTATTGGCTGCGCTCACTAGCTCTTCTAAGTTTTCCTCACGATTTTTACCCTTTTCTTCACTTTCTTTTTTGCTGTAGTATTCGGCAAGTTTGGTTTGTTTTATCACGAAATCAATTTGTTGAGACAGTAGCATATGTTGAATCTCAGTGGTTATGCTGTTGATGAAAGTGATAAAATTTTGCAGTGAATTTCCTGCTCGTGCTTTAAAAATATTAGTCTGAAGCATTATTTTACTTGCTTGCCAAAGCGATAAGTTGTTTTGTTTGCCATAGTCGCGAATCATACTAACTGTTTTGTCACCAATACCTCTTGGTGGGAAATTGACTGAGCGTTCAAAAGAAGCATCATCATCTCTATTGGTAGTAAGTCTTAAATAGGCAAGTGCACTTTTGATTTCGGCACGCTCAAAGAAGCGTAAGCCGCCATAAACCCGATAAGGAATACCTTTTTCAATAAAAGTGGACTCAAAAACACGTGATTGAGCATTAGAACGATAAAGGATAGCAACTTCTTCCCGTTGTCTGCCTTTAGTAAGCCATTGTTGTATTTCTGTGGCAACATGCGTTGCTTCTTCATTTTCATTGTAGGCCGCATAGAGTTTGATGGGCTCGCCTATTTTATCCTCTGTCCAAAGATTTTTACCTAAGCGATGCTTATTATTCGCAATGAGTGCATTAGCTGCTTGTAAAATATTACTGGTTGAACGGTAATTTTGTTCTAGTTTGATTGTTTTTACTTCATTGAAATCTTGGGAGAAATTTTGAATGTTTTCTATTTTTGCTCCGCGCCAGCCATAGATGGATTGATCATCATCACCTACAGCAAAAACAAGGTTTTTTCTACCTGCAAGCAATTGTAGCCATGCATATTGTAATTCATTAGTATCTTGAAACTCATCAATAAGAATATGTTGAAAACGTTGTTGGTAGTGTTGCATGATATGTGCATTATCACGAATCAGTTCTAAGGAACGAAGCAATAGCTCAGCAAAATCAACCACGCCTGAGCGTTCACAAAGCGCTTCATAAGCGGTATAAATAGCAATAAGGGTACGAGTGGTGTAATCCCCTTTATGTTCCATCGAATGTGAGCGAATCCCTTGATCTTTTTGTTTGTTAATAAACCACTGCGATTTGCGTGGTGGCCATTGTTTGGTGTCAAGGCTAAGTTCCTTTTGGATGCGTCTCACCATACTTAATTGGTCATCTGAATCTAAGATTTGAAACCCTTGTGGGAGTTTAGCTTCTTCATAGTGTCTTCTTAATAAACGATGTGCTAGTCCATGAAAGGTGCCAACCCACATACCTGCACTGGGTGTTGTTAGTAACTGTTCGATTCTGCCACGCATTTCCTTTGCGGCTTTATTGGTAAATGTGACAGAAAGAATACTGAAAGGAGAGGTCTTTTCTACTTCAAGCAGCCAGGCTATTCTATGTACTAAAACGCGTGTTTTGCCGCTTCCTGCGCCTGCGAGGATTAATAATGATTGTGGTGCAGAAGAAACAGCATCACGTTGTGGTTTATTAAGGTTGTCAAGTATGTGGGAAACGTCCATGGTAATGATCTTAAGGTGAGGTTTATTTGTTGTTTGTAACAAAGTTTAGGTTATGTCACGCATTTACTGTTAGTTTTTTTTATTTAATTACTTGGTAAGCGTATCGTTGCTATTTAGTTAATTCCAGTAGAAAATGGCATTTTTTAAGCGTTTTTTCTGAAGATGTGAACTACATGAATAATCATGTTCTTTATACTTTAGGATAGAAGAATCATAATTAAGTGAATGCTAGAGTAGCATATGATGGAAAATTATAAATATAAAGAGGAAATTTATGCATGAGTTGATTTTGTGGGTGAGGCACCTGAGAAATGTGGGTGCTTTTAAGGTGAGCGCGCGTTTATTACTTGTATTATTAATGGTCATGGGGTTGTGGGTTGCGACTAGTACTCCTGCAGATATAAGCCTGCCTACCATCAATGATAAAATTCAGCATTTATTGGTTTTTTTCACCTTTGCTATGCTTGCTGATCTTGTAACCGTAAGAAAGCCGTTTTGGTTGTGGAAAGGCTTGCCATTAATGGGGTATGGGGCACTTATTGAGGTAATGCAGTTTTATACGCCTCACCGTAGCTTTGAGTTAGCTGATTGGGTTGCCGATTTTTGTGGTGTTTTTTTGTACTACACGATCAAATATACCTTGTGCAAGTTGGACGGGAAAAAAGATCGAATATTAATCAAATAAGTATTTTATAATTTGCTTATGTTACGATACTGTTAATGTGATGTTAGTGCTTGTTACCGTTTGTCTAGGGTGCTAGAATGCTCCCACAAAAGTGCTGCCCATACATGTTATTAATAGATAACACTGTATTTTTTATAGATAAAGGTAGGTTGGTATCGGCACTTTCAATATAGAGAAGAACAATAAAAAACGGACTTCATCTGTGTTGAATTCTCTTTCAATTGTGTAACTTAGTGAGCTAATACTGATATGCGTAATTTGTTCGTTATTCAGGTAGCATTAGTCATACTTGGCATGTTATTGTTCTATTTTTTGATGGAACAAGAGACAGTTATAGCATCACTTTATGGGGGTGTCGTTGCAGTTACACATACTGTTCTCCTTTCAAAAAGACTGATTAGTGCAGGCGATATGGCTAATGATAATCCTGAAGCAGGTATTCTGAACCTCTATTTAGGGGTCATACAACGATTTATATTTATGCTAGTAATGTTTGGGGTTGGAATTGGCATTTTAAAATTGAATCCGCCAGCAATGATTGGAACGTTTGCACTCGCACAAGTTGCTTATATGATTTATGGTACTAAGCGAAGTCAAGAATAAAAAAATGCAAACGTTAATTATCATCCCTTTATTACTATTGCTCTCTTAAAAACAGAATTTTAACTTTATTATAGGTGGTATATTGTGAGCGAATCTAACGCGCCAGCAATTTCGAGTCCTGTAGAGTATATACAACATCATTTGACTAATATGAGTCTTGGCGGTAAGCCAGAATCGTTGGTCGATTTTAATGTGTTCTTTATTGATACATTTTTGGTGAGTGTTGCTCTTGCAGGTTTGTTTGCGTACTTTGGCTGGAAAGTGGGTAAAGATCTTGATCCCGATAAGCCAACAGGCATACAGAATGTTCTTGAAATGGTCGTTGAGTTTGTTAATCAACAAATAAAGGACATTTTTCCTTCTGCGGATAAATGGGTTGGCCCTTTAGCATTGACTATATTTGTCTGGGTGTTCCTGATGAATGCAATGGATATGCTTCCTGTTGACCTTTTACCATCATTGTTTGGTGGTATTGCTCGTATTTTTGGGGTAGACCCTCATCATTTTTACTTTAAAGTGGTACCGACTACTAACTTAGATACAACTTTTGCGTTGGCACTTGTTGTGTTTGCATTGATTATTTTCTATAACATCAAACATAAGGGGTTGTTTGGTTATTTGAAGATCTTTTTGACGCATCCTTTTTCGGCTAACAATATTATTGTAAAAATCATACTTGCTCCCTTTAATGTTTTGATGACAACTATTGAGGAAATAGCAAAACCTGTCAGTCTTGGTCTGCGACTTTTCGGTAATATGTTTGCGGGCGAACTCTTATTCTTATTGATTGCATTGCTTGGTTTTGCTTGGGCGATGCCGGGACAAGTTGCTTTAGGTGTCTTATGGGCTATTTTCCATATTCTGGTTATTACATTGCAAGCCTTTATCTTTATGTTATTGACGATCGTTTATTTAAGTCTTGCGAGCCAAGGTGTTGATGAACATTAGGCATTAACTAGTGTATCAATGTTTTCTTGATTTTTTGTTTTTATCGTTATTTTTTAATTTTTTAGGAGTTTAATTATGGATGCTTCAATGGTATCTGAAATCATGTCTTCAACAGCCATTGCTGTAGGGATTATCTTGGCGGCAGCTGGTTTAGGTTCTGCATTGGGTTGGGGTCTTATCTGTTCTAAGTTTATTGAAGGTATTGCTCGTCAGCCAGAGATGCGTGCTCAGCTAACGGGGCAAATGCTCTTTACGGGGGGGCTTATGGAAGCTTTCCCAATGATTGTATTGGGGATTTCTATGTGGTTTATCTTTGCTAACCCATTTCTTGGTGCGGCTAAAGTTGCCTTGGGTGGTTAATCAATCCGTAATGTTTGTTGTCTGAAATTTACATTCGGAGGAATTATATGAATATCACCGCAACCTTGTTTGGGCAGATGATTGTATTCACTGTACTGATCTGGTTCGTTAAAAGCTATCTGTGGGAGCCTATCCTAACGACGATAGAAGATCGTAAAGCACGTATTGCTGAGGGTCTTGCAGCATCGCAAAAAGGTGCTGAAGATATGGCACGCGCAGAAGAAGAGGCGGCTACGGTTTTAAAAGAGGCTAAAGTACAGGCTGCTGCAATTATTGAGCAAGCTAAAACGCGCGAAAGTCAAATTGTTGAAGAAGCTAAAAACAAAGCACTCGTTGAAGCCGAGCGAGTAAAAGTAGGTGCAGAAGCTGAACTTGAACAAGAAGTTAATCGTGCTAAAGATAGTCTACGCACTCAGGTAGCTGCGTTAGCCCTTGCAGGTGCGAGTAAAATCGTTGCTAAAGAGATTGATACTAAGACCCATAAAAAGGTATTAGACGATCTTGTCTCACAAATATAGGTAGTTGATTATGTCTGAATTAACAACTACCGCACGTCCATATGCCCGTGCAGTGTTTGAATTGGCCAGTGAAAGTAAAACCTTGGCCGAATGGTCAACGGCATTAGCTTTCATGGGAGCTGTTTCTGCCAATGATGATGTACGAGCTGTTCTAAATAATCCAAAATTGACACGTCAAGATACTGCTGATGTCTTTGTCCAACTATGTGATGAAACGTTGGATGACAAAGCAGTCAACTTGGTTAAGCAACTTGCTGAAAATAGCCGTTTGAGCATTCTTCCTGAGATTGCTTCATTATATGAAGCATTAAAGGATGAAGCAGAAGGTGCTATTGAGGCGCATGTGACTTCAGCTAAAAAGCTAACAAAGAAGGAACAAGAAGCGATTGCGAAAGCCTTGAAAAAACGTCTTGGTCGTCGTGTCAAAATTACCACAAAAATTGATAAATCAATTTTAGGTGGCGCGATTATACGAGCAGGGGACTTGGTTATAGATGGTTCGATTCAGGGACGTTTGCGCAGCATGACGCAAGCCTTGGGCGGATAAGAGGATTAATAAATGCAGTTAAACCCAACTGAAATCAGTGATCTGATAAAAAAGCGTATTGATGGCTTTGCAACAGAGGCTGAAGCAAATAATGAGGGAACGATTGTTTCCTTAATGGATGGCATCGTTCGTATCCACGGCATGGCAGATGTTATGTCTGGTGAGATGATTGAATTTTCCAATGGCGCTTATGGAATGGCGTTGAACTTAGAGCGTGATTCTGTCGGTGCGGTTGTACTTGGTGACTATAAAAGCTTAAAAGAAGGCGATACCGCGAAATGTACGGGACGTATCCTTGATGTGCCTGTTGGGCGCGATCTTTTAGGGCGTGTGGTTAACTCTTTAGGGTTGCCTATTGATGGTAAAGGCCCGATCGAAGATGATGGCTTTATGCCTATTGAGCGTCAAGCACCCGGTGTTATCGAGCGTCAATCGGTTAATGAACCGATGGAAACAGGTATCAAAGCACTTGATGCAATGGTTCCTGTGGGTCGTGGTCAACGCGAACTGATTATCGGTGATCGTCAAACAGGTAAAACAGCGGTTGCAATTGATGCGATTATCAACCAAAAAGGCAAAGATGTTAAATGTATCTATGTCGCGATTGGTCAAAAAGCATCATCTGTCGCGGGTGTGGTACATAAGCTAGAAGAGCATGGCGCAATGGAATATACCATTGTCGTTGCTGCAAATGCATCTGATCCAGCCTCCATGCAGTATATTGCCCCTTACTCAGGCTGTACGATGGGCGAATATTTCCGTGATCGTGGTGAAAATGCACTGATCATTTATGATGATTTGACTAAACAAGCATGGGCTTATCGTCAAGTCTCTCTCTTATTACGTCGTCCTCCTGGTCGTGAAGCCTATCCAGGTGATGTTTTCTTCCTTCACTCACGTCTTTAGAGCGTTCGTCGCGGGTTAATGCTGACTTCGTTGAGCAAATGACTAATGGCGAAGTGAAAGGTAGAACAGGTTCATTGACCGCATATCCGATCATTGAAACACAAGAAGGTGACGTAT
>CAYNGN010000053.1:0-7385 GCA_964396615.1 uncultured Thiothrix sp.
TCCGCAATTCAGCACCTACTTTCTCGATTTGATGCTCACGCCCTAAACGACGTTTTGCTTTCAGCGTTGCAGCACCCGCTTGACTTTCTAAAATAAAGTCGCGTGCAAACTCACCATTTTGAATTTCTTTTAGAATACGCCCCATTTCTGCTTTGGTTTCTTCGGTAATGATCCGTGGACCACGCGTAAGGTCACCGTATTCCGCTGTATTTGAAATCGAATAACGCATATTCGCAATACCGCCTTCATACATAAGATCAACAATCAGCTTTAGCTCATGTAAACATTCAAAATACGCCATTTCTGGGGCATAGCCTGCTTTAAACATTGTTTCAAATCCCGCTTGAACCAATTCATTTACACCACCACACATTACGGCTTGCTCACCAAATAAATCAGTTTCCGTTTCTTCTTTAAACGTTGTTTCAATAATGCCTGCACGACCACCACCATTCGCAGATGCATAGGATAAAGCCAACTCTTTTGCTTGCCCGCTCGAATCTTGATGAACTGCGATCAATGAAGGCACACCACCGCCTTCGGTATATGTTTTACGCACAAGATGACCAGGTCCTTTAGGGGCAATCATAATAACATCAAGATCCGCACGTGGATCAATTTGCTCATAATGAATATTAAACCCATGTGCAAAAGCCAGTGCTGCACCTTGCTTAATATTAGGCTCTACTGAATTTCTATATAAAGCCGCTTGATGTTCATCGGGAGCAAGAATCATCACTACATCCGCCTCTTTAATGGCATCTTCAATAGATTGCACTTTCAATCCTGCTGTTTCAGCTTTTGCCGCAGAAGCAGAGCCAGCTCGCAAAGCAACCGTAACATTCACGCCCGATTCTTTTAAGTTATTCGCATGCGCATGACCTTGTGAGCCATAACCAACAATCGTTACTTTTTTGTCTTTTATAATTGAAAGATCGCAGTCTTTATCGTAATAAATATTCATAATTATTATTAATTCCTAGGGTAAAAAAATAGGTTCAATCAAGTACGTGGTATTAAGAAACCACTATGCTTTCTCATCAACCTTTAGTGTTGCACTACCACGCACAATACCTAACGCTCCTGAACGTACCACTTCTTGAATACCATGGTCTTTCATTGCGTCAAGAAAAGCCTCAATTTTAGCTCGACCACCTGTGACTTCAATCGTGTAAGTCTTATTAGCAATATCAATAACTCGCGCTCGAAAAATATCGGCAATACGTTTAATACCTGCACAAGCTTCAATATTTTTTGCCGCAATTTTAACCATCATTAATTCACGTTCAATATGCTTATGCTCTGCAAGATCCATCAACTTAACCACATCGATCAATTTATTAAGTTGTTTAATAATTTGCTCAATAGTTTGGTCATCGCCACTCGTGACTAAGGTCATACGCGATAAACTAGGGTCATTGGTCATAGAGACATTGAGTGACTCAATATTGTACCCACGCGCAGAAAAAAGCCCTGCAACGCGTGATAAAGCACCTGATTCATTTTCCAGTAAAATAGAGATTGTATGTCGTTGAATAGTAGTCATTTTAGCTTCATCTCATTCTGTCCTGCTCCCGCAGGAATCATTGGGAAAACATTACCTTCAGGTTTGGTAATAATATCCAAAAAGACCAAACGATCTTTCATGGATAATGCTTCTTTTAATGCACCTTCCACATCACAAGGACGTTCTATTTTCATTCCAACATGCCCATAGGCTTCCGCTAGTTTGACGAAATCAGGCAAAGCATCCATATAAGACATCGCATAACGCTTCTCATAAAAAAACTCCTGCCACTGACGTACCATACCTAAATAACCATTATTCAAGTTAATAATATTGAGTGGTAATTTGTATTGGTTACACGTTGCCAGCTCTTGAATACACATTTGTATACTGCCATCACCTGTAATACAGGCAACCGTCTCATCAGGATGGGCAAGCTGTACGCCCATCGCAGCAGGCAACCCAAAACCCATCGTTCCCAAACCACCTGAGTTAATCCAACGATTGGGTTTATTGAACTTGTAGTATTGCGCTGCCCACATTTGATGTTGCCCTACATCCGACGTGATATAAGCCTCACCTTCTGTCAACTGCCATAATTTATCAATGACATATTGCGCCATAATCGGCTCGTCATCTTTTTGATTATAGGCGAGTGAGTCTTGCCCACGCCATTCATCAACCTGTTGCCACCACTGCTTCAGTGCATCGGCATCAATCGTTTCTTCCAATGAGCAGTACTCCGCTAATAAACGCGGCAACACAGCTTTTACATCTCCCACAATAGGAATATCAGCAGGTACATTTTTTGAGATAGACGAAGGATCAATATCAATATGGATAAACTTTGCATCAGGACAGAATTTCTCTAGGTCACCCGTGACACGATCATCAAAGCGCGCTCCTATAGCAATCACGACATCTGCCCCATGCATTGCCATATTGGCTTCATACGTGCCATGCATCCCCAACATGCCAATAAACTGCTTATCCATTGCAGGATAAGCGCCCAATCCCATCAGCGTATTTGTCACTGGGCATTTTAACGTATGGGAAAACGCAATCAGTTCTTCAGCAGCACGTGATAAAACCACACCACCGCCTGAATAAATAATGGGTTTTTTCGCTTGGGCAATAAGTTTGGCAGCAGCCGCTATTTGTTTTGGATGCCCTTTAGTTGTTGGGTCATAAGAACGTATAGTAATGTCTTCAGGATACACAAAATCAGCTTTTGCCATTTTTTCAGCGGTAAGATCTTTAGGAATATCCACCAAGACTGGTCCAGGACGACCAGAGGTCGCTAAATAAAACGCTTTTTTCATGGTTGGTGCAAGTTCTTCTAACTTAGTCACCAAAAAATTATGTTTTACACAAGGGCGTGTAATCCCAACAATGTCAATCTCTTGAAAGGCATCACGCCCAATCAAAGCACGATTGACCTGCCCTGTAATGACCACAAGCGGGACAGAATCCATATAGGCATCAGCAATACCTGTGACGGCATTGGTCGCTCCAGGCCCTGAGGTGACAATAGCCACACCAGGCTTATCCGTAGACTTGGCATAGCCTTCAGCAGCATGGACTGCACCCTGCTCATGCCGTGCTAATATATGGCGAATCGTATTTTCCTTTTCTGCTTTTTCTAAGGCATCATAAAGAAATAATACGGCTCCACCAGGATAACCAAAAATAGTATCAACCTTTTCAGCTTTCAGACACTCTAAAAATATCTCAGCTCCGCTTAGTTCCACTTAATTTAACTCCTGACTGTGTTTATTGTGGCGTAACCGTGAATCATAGTATGAATTTCAAATGAATTCATCCTATAATTTAAACGCCTTATTGGTTAGTTATCATACACATCAATAGCCTGCACAAAACAACACTCCCTTATAATATGTACTACAATTAATCACTTCCACAAAATTCACGCACATAATCAGGTGACTCTAACAATGACCACAAATTTTCCCCACATCTCCCATCATGGTGCTGTTACAGGTGTAACAGGCTCCTGCCATGAGCTACATATTAACAACGAAAACAGTGTGTTAATTGACTGCGGTATCTTTCAAGGTTCTGACAGCTCACCACACAACAAAGCCGATAGTCATCATTTAGAATTGGACTTTTCAATTAAGCATGTACAAGCACTGATTGTTACCCATTGTCATATTGATCATGCGGGTCGTATTCCCTGGCTAATTGCCGCAGGCTTTAATAAACCAATTTATTGCAGCCAGCCCACTGCTAAACTTTTACCACTAATGTTAGAAGATGCCGCAAAAATTGGGATTACCCGTGATAAAAAGCTCATTAAGAAGCTCCTACAAACGGTAGAAGCCCTCATTCAACCCATTGCTTATAATCAATGGACAACTGTCCATAATGATCTAAAAATACGTTTACAACGCGCAGGTCATATCCTTGGCTCTGCCTATGTTGAATGCGATACCAACCACAACAACAAACAGACACGTACTATTTTTTCGGGTGATTTAGGCGCTCCCCATGCTCCCTTATTACCAGAACCCAAAGCACCCAAAAAATGTACAATATTGGTCATTGAAAGTACTTATGGCGATAAATTACACAGCTCCAGAGAAGATCGCAAAGACCGCCTAAAAGCACTCATAGAACATTGCTTTGAAGACAGAGGTGCGGTATTAATTCCTGCATTTAGCCTTGGACGCACCCAAGAGCTGATGTATGAATTTGAACAAATCATTCATGAAAATAAAAAAGAATGGAGCGAAATCGCCGTCATTATTGACTCTCCTCTCGCCAGTCGTTTCACCAAGGTTTATCGTGAGTTAAAACATTTTTGGGATGAGGAAGCACAAGACATTCGTCAACAAAATCGCTATCCATTAACCTTTAAACAGCTTCATACGGTTGAAACCTACGAGCAACATAAAAAAACTATCAACTATCTTGCCAAATCAGGATTGCCTACCATTGTCATTGCTGCCAGTGGTATGTGTAATGGCGGCAGAATTATGGGTTATCTAAAAGCCTTATTGGAAGATAAACGCACAGATCTATTGTTTACAGGCTATCAGGCAAAAAATAGTATTGGACGACGCATACAAACCTATGGACCACGCAATGGTTATATCGAACTGGATGGACAACGCTACACGATTAATGCACAAATCCATACGATTGGTGGCTATTCTGCCCATGCTGACCAGCAAGATCTCATTAACTTTGCCGCAGCAATGGATTCCAACCTTGAAGAGATTCGTGTGGTACACGGTGATAGGCGTGCTAAAAAGACACTACAACAAAAGCTGCAAACCTTGCACCCTGAGGCAAATGTCATTATTCCAACAAAATAAGCAAAAAATTCTTCTACACAACAACAGGTTTATAGAATAACACTACATTTGTGTTTATGATCCCTACTCACATTTATTTACCTTTTCATTTCACAAGAAAAAACAGGAAAAAACGATGGCAATTACCTCTTTTCACCCTCCCGTACGTACTTTAATGGGTCCTGGCCCATCAGATGTTAATCCACGTGTTTTAGAAGCATTATCTCGCCCTACTATTGGACATTTAGATCCTGAGTTCGTCCGTATGATGGATGAAACTAAGGAAATGTTGCAGTACGCCTTTCAAACCAAAAATCAATTAACAATGCCCATCTCAGCACCTGGTTCAGCAGGTATGGAAACCTGTTTCACCAACTTAATTGAGCGTGGTGATGACGTTATTGTGTGTCAAAACGGTGTTTTTGGTATGCGGATGAAAGAAAACGTTGAGCGTTGTGGCGCAACACCGATTATGGTTGAGGATGAATGGGGAAGTCCTGTTGATCCAAACAAACTAGAACAAGCATTAAAAGATAATCCGAATGCTTCCCTTGTTGCTTTTGTTCATGCCGAAACCTCAACAGGTGTACTTTCTGACGTTGAAACATTAGTTAAATTAGCCCATCAATATGATTGTTTGGCGATTGTCGATGCCGTTACCTCCGTCGCAGGTTCTCCGTTAAAAGTAGACGAATGGGAAATTGATGCAATCTACTCTGGCACCCAAAAATGTCTTTCGTGTGTTCCTGGTTTATCACCTGTTAGCTTTAGCGAACGCGCCATTGAACGCATTAGCAATCGTAAAAGCAAAGTACAAAGTTGGTTTCTTGATCTAAACCTTGTCATGGGTTACTGGGGAACAGGTACACAGCGTTCTTATCACCATACGGCACCTGTCAATGCCTTATACGGTTTGCATGAATCTTTAGTTATTTTACAAGAAGAAGGACTCGAAAATTCATGGCAACGTCATAATGATAACCATCAAGCCCTCAAAGCAGGTTTTGAAGCCATGGGACTCTCATTTTTTGTTGATGAAGCTTACCGTTTACCACAGCTCAATGCCGTCACGATTCCTGCGGGAGTTGACGAAGCCGCTGTTCGTGCTGAATTACTCAGTCGTTATGATTTAGAAATTGGCGGAGGACTTGGATCAATGGCAGGTAAAATTTGGCGCATTGGTTTAATGGGCTTTGCCAGTAACCAGAAAAATGTCTTATTTTGCCTTGGTGCATTGGATGCAATTCTTTCCGATATGGGTGCAGATATTCAATCAGGTAAAGCCGTTGCTGCGGCAAAACAGGCTTTTTCAGTATAAATACACATGTTAAGAATACCTAAAAATATTCAGTAGAAAAAATAGGCATATCAGCTAAATGCTTGATATGTCTATTCCCCAATTCCTTTTCCGCTCCTATACTCACACAACACACCCTTTAACGTGTACTTAAAAATTACCTTAGGTTTCTTCAGATTACTTTGGATTATTACATGATAAACACAACACACCGCTTACTGATCAGCTTAACCATTACGGCCGCACTAAGCAGTTGTACTTTAAATGAAGGCGACCCACAAACCACACTTTGTAAAAAACTAACCGCACATCTTATGGATAAACAAGATGAGCAATGGGGTGAAAGTAGTAAAACGACGATTGCTAATAATGCCATGAAGGTCAATATCAATTGGGAAAATCAAGATGCAAGCGGTACATTAGCAATGAACGCGAACTGTGTTTATCTTGCCAATGATAACGCTGATAGTGAAGACTATGATATGAATATTAGTGATGGCTATTATACCTTACCTGACAGCATCATTATTAATGGCAAAGAAACAGATCAAAAATCCCTCTATCTCGCCATTCATAAAGTCACAGGACAGTCGATTAAAGATACAGCCAGCGAAGAGCACTTACGCAAAAAAGCAGCAGAAGCTAACGAAACAATACGTGAAGGTGCTGCAGAACTGCAAGCAAAGGCAAGTGAGGCTGCAAGCGCTCTCAAGGAAGGTTCTGAAGTCTTAAAACAAAAAGCAGGAGAAGCAGCAAAGACACTACAAGAAGGCTCAGAAGCGTTGAAACGAAAAGCAGGAGAAGCGGCACAAAGCCTTCAGGAAAACTCAAAGGAACTAAAACACAAAGCAGGTGAAGTCATACAAAAAACAGGTGAATATTTACAAAAAGAATAAGCCTCTAATCACATGGTATGAGCTGTATGTCACAATATCATAACAGGCAACTCATACCTTTGCTATGAAGCCTTGCAACCTGAAGAATTTTCTTTCTTTTGCCGACAAGATTTTTTATTAGCAAGTGCTGAAGAGATAGAATCGTATTTAATATGCTTAGACAACACCCACCCTCGCTTTCCACGCCACGAGATCTTTTGCCAACTCACATTGCTATATATTTTTGGCTTAGACTTCTCAATTAACCATGTTGCCTTACGCGGAATACTACGAATCACTTTGGAATGAGTAGTAGGATCACGATAAAGTTTAATGGGCTTTTTAGATGCCCCACTTGCCTTTACCCTAAATAATCTTAAATCATC
>CAYNGN010000053.1:7414-9475 GCA_964396615.1 uncultured Thiothrix sp.
AACACACAAGGAATATACTACCTATTATTTTTTTCATATCGCCCTCCTTAGTTCTATAAAAAACAGTTCAAAATATGGTAGCGCGGAACCTAAAAAATAACAAATTGAATAGCTAACTATTTAATGAATATGATTAAAAACACAACATAACATATATTATTTAAGCAAAAAGCATTCTTTTAAACAATAATAACATCAAGAATAAACCCAATCTAACCACCTATTAAATAAGTATTTAATAATATAATTTTATATTACTATTAGGTATTCAGACGCTTTTTCACACCATGCTGCTTGAACTCATCCTCGCTCAAGCAACAAATATTTACATTTCGTTTAACCTTGTTGCATAGGTACTAATGTAATTTCAACACGTCGGTTTTGTGCTCGGCCATAATCAGAATTATTATCAGCTACTGGTCTACTTTCACCATGCCCTACCGAAAGCATACGATTACCAGCAACACGTTGCTGCGCAAGATGATTTTTCACACTATTTGCACGCTGAATAGAAAGCGTATGGTTATATTGATCACTTCCTCGGCTATCCGTATGACCAGCAACCTGAATAGTCGTTTTGTTGTACTGAACCAATGTGCTGGCTAATGAATCAAGCACGGCATAAAACTGCGGCTTTATCTCTGATCGAGCAGTATCAAACGTAATACTATCTGGCATAACAAGCGTAATATTATTCCCCTGTCGATTAACCTCTATTCCAGAACCTGCCATCGTTTGACGCAAGGCTTGTTCTTGCCTATCCATATAAGCACCAATAGCAGCCCCTACACCAGCACCTACAGCACCACCAATAACCGCTCTTTTATTATCATGATTGCTTGTTGATTTACCAACAACAGCGCCTGCCAGCCCACCCAAGAGAGCTCCTTGTTGCGCTTTAGTCAGATTGGTTTCTGTACAAGCTGTTACACTCAAAATAACTAACCCACTTATCAGAATTTTTTTCATATTTTTATGTCTCTATTTATTAAGCTAACGCTTTAGTCAACACATCCGCGCTAGAATTCCCCAGTTTGAGATGAAACATTATTATATGCGATCATTTATCATGCAACTATAAAATATTTATCCTAGCTAACATAAAGGGCATTTCATTACATACTCAGCGTATTACTTATTTTATTATCGAACCGTAGAAACAGGATAAAAACACAACAACAAGTAACTGATTTTGATTTAAAACAACACTAAATTTCACAAAAACAACACAATACGATACTATTTAACAACAAGACCTTTTTGGTTAAATAAAAATAACTCAACCTGTACCCAAAACATTACAGCAAGTACTTATGAAAAAAATATTACAAGCGGCTATCATTTTACTCACCTGTTCATTTAGCACCCATGCTAAGGAAAATCAAAATCAGACTACAAAAGTATTTGATGATGGCTTACCCATAAATAATACCCATCAAAACAACCAAACTCTCCCTTTTGGTGCTAATTTATTTAAAGGTAACTTCCAATCACAACGTGATAGTGGTCTTGATCCTGACTATATCATTGCATCAGGCGATAAAATAAAGCTGCATCTTTGGGGGCTGCTACAAATCAATGAAATAATCACTGTCGATGCTGCGGGAAAAATCTACATTCCAGAAATAGGCACAATAAAAGCAGAAGGTACACGTGCGAAAGATCTACAAGCGAAGGTCAATACAAAAATAAGTACTATTTATAAAGATGGCGTAGAAGCTTATGTCAATGTTCTAACGGCAACACCTATTAGTGTTTTCGTGACAGGATCTGTCATTAAACCAGGGCAATACTCAGGTCTCTCATCTGATAGCATACTGGCTTATCTTTCTCAAGCAGGCGGCATTGATCCTAAGCTTGGCAGCTTCCGAAAAATTCGTATTATGCGCGATAATCAACCGATTTCTCAGGCTGATTTATACCAATTTTTACGCTGGGGACAACTGCCACGTTTTCGTTTCAATGATGGTGATACCATCCTTGTCGAACCTCAAGGCACAAGCGTTACTGTTCAAGGAGATGTACGTAACCCTCTGCGTTTTGAATTTAGGACTAAAACCA
>CAYNGN010000054.1:0-3013 GCA_964396615.1 uncultured Thiothrix sp.
ATAGGGCTTGCTGGATTCGTAAGCGTGAATGTAATTATCTGAACATCTAGTAGGCGGAGTTGAGGTTGAGTATGTTAAAAAAAACAGCACAAGGCTTTACGGTACTTGAAGTGATGGTGGCATTGTTGATTATTGCTATTTCTTTGGGAGGCGCTATTTATACAGTGGGGCAAGCAGCCAGTAATGAGAAAATTATTGAAGATCAAACCTTTGCTCGCTGGGTGGCAATGAACCATATTGCCGAAGAAAAAATAAAACGTTCTTTTCCCAAGATTGGTGTGAGTAGTGGTACAGAAAAAATGGCAAGAAGAGAATGGAAATGGGAGCAACAAACCCTTAAAACCGAGATTAAAAATGTGCGACGCATTGAGGTGTCAGTGTGGCAAGAGGGTTATGAAAAAAAGGGTGTAAGTGCTAAAATTGTTGCCTTTTTGACTAAGTGATAAACTTAAATTTGTGCAAAAAACATGCTGTTTTGTGTTGTTATGCAACATATGATGTTTATTTCTGGTGTTCAATGCCGTATAACCTGCGGTCATTCTAAGAGGATTAGATAGCGCTATGATGTACCCACAGGAACGGTTTGAAGTATGATCTGCCTTAAATTTGTAAAACTATTTACCTGACTAACGATATGTCTAGCGCCCACTCAGTAACACAATATCAATCACCTGCATCTTTGCGAGGCTTTACCTTAATAGAAGTCTTAGTTGCGATGTCTATTTTTGCTGTTGTGTCAATAATGGCTTTTAGCGGTCTTCGTACTGTGATTAGTGTTAGTGGTGGTGTACAAAATAAGGTTGAAAAACTCGAAGCGTTACAGCGTACGTTTATGTTGCTAGAACGTGATTTTTACCAACTTATCCCACGAAAGATGAATGTTGATGGTGGTGACGTAAAAGCAGCGTTAGATGTGCGTCCAAATAACGAACGTTTATTTGAATTTACACGCGGTGGACAGCCTAATCCTGCTGATGTGAAAAGAAGCAGTCTGATTCGTGTTGCCTATCTTGTTGATGAAGGAAAATTAAAGCGGCTAAAATGGAACAATGTTGATCATTTGTATGCGGATCAAGCGATAGAGATCATTCTTTTAGAGAATGTAGAGGATATTAGCGCTCGCTTTTTAGATGCCAAGGGGCAGTGGACGAGTAGTTGGGGGCAGAAACAAGATAACATGGAGATTATTCCCAATGCGATAGAAATTATATTAAAGCATAAATACTGGGGAAATATTCGTTGGCTTATCCCGTTGAACTAATTTACTGAATAGTGCGATGGTGGTATGCTTCACGCCCTGAATCGACTTGGATTTGCTGGAAGTCTATAGTAATTATTTTGGCGTAGCTCATTTTTAGATGAAAAAACATTAACTTAATTTATTTAATGCGCATTTTAGAGGCGTGTTGTTTTTTGAGCATTGCTAACAAAATTTGTATTCTAAAGGCCTCTCTATAAAGCCACCTAAACTAATATAAAGCCACCTAAACTAACAAATAACTTCCTCGGGCTATGTTGGAAGTGATTGACTGCACTCATTTAAGTGTGAGTGAACGTAATAATAAAATCTGATGGAAATTGAACTAAACTAAATGATTATGATAAAACCAAGCGTAACAACATTGATTGCACTCCTACTATTTACAATAGGTAGTGTTCAAGCATCAAGTATTATTACTGTAGAAAGTAAAGGCTCAAGCGCCCGAACTGTTCTTGGTAGTACTGTGATTCCCTATAAAGAAGTCACCCTAACGGCTCAAGTGCCTGGCCGAATAGATGTCGTGAGTGGTGATGTTGGTTCAATGTTTTCGGCAGGTGACCTACTGGTTAAGGTCAATGATGACAGTTTGCAAGCACAGCGTCGTTCTGTTTTAGCGGTATTAGATTCTGCTAAAGCAGCACTGAGTAATTCTGAAGTGCAATATCAACGTGAAGTTGTCTCACCAAGAAGTAAAGATATTACGGGTATGCCAGGTATGGGAATGCCTGCAATGATGGATATCTATATGACCCGCCCTTTTATGTCAGAGATCATGGGTGATTCTGATGATGACTATAATCGTTATTCAGACTTACTCAACAAGTCGACGGGGGTTGCACAAGCAAAAAGCAATGTGATGAAATCATGGTCTAGCTTAAACGCGATTGATGCACAGTTAAAAAATGCCATTTCAACGGCTCCATTTGAAGGTATGGTATTACAAAAGATGGTGGAAGTTGGGGATACGGTACAGCCGGGACAACCCTTGGTAAAATTCGGCTATGTGAAATACAAACGTTTGCGCGCAGATGTTCCTTCTATTTTAGTGCAAAGCTTGCGTAAAAATATGGAAGTCCCCGTTGTGATTAATGGCACGATTAAAACCAATGCTAAAGTGTCACAAATATATCCTATTGCTGATGCAGCACGTCATACCGTCACTGTAAAGTTTGACTTATATACGGATGTGAAAGCATCCCCCGGTATGTATGCTGAAATTTACTTACCTGATACAGGTGGAAAAGGTACAAAGGTGTTAGTGATTCCTAAAACAGTATTGTTAAAAGGGCGTAGTCTACCAAGTGTTTTAGTCATCAATGAAAAAGGTAAATCAGAATTGCGCCTTGTTCGTTTAGGTAACTCTGAGGGGAAAGATAAAATTGAGGTGGTATCTGGATTATCTGCAGGTGATCAATTGATTAATAATCCGCCTACCGATGCTGTTTCTGGTTTTATGCCGCTTAACGACTAATTTACACTTTTTCCGCTGGATACGAACCTCATGAGTGATGACAAAAAAATAGAAAATACTTCACCTCCTGCTAAGAGCCTTGGTATAGCAGGTTATACGGCAAAAGCCTTTATTACGTCGCCTTTATCGTTATTATTACTAATCGCTTTTATTGCGATTGGTATATTGGGCTTACAAATAACCCCTCGACAAGAAGACCCACAAATTTCTGTGCCTATGGTGGATATTTTTGTCCAATACCCTGGTGCTTCAGCAAAAGAAGTTGAAAGCCAAATATCACG
>CAYNGN010000054.1:3023-3341 GCA_964396615.1 uncultured Thiothrix sp.
TGGGACGGGGAGAAGAATAGGCTACCGGTCTGGGTTGATGTCTGAGATTACTGGGGTAGAGCATGTCTACTCTATGTCAGCACGTGGTCAGGCCTTGATTACTGTGCAATTCTACGTTGGTCAAAACTACGAGACCTCTATCGTAAAATTGCGCGATAAGATGGAAGCGAATAAAAACCGTATGCCTCGTGGTGCAACCAATGTCTTGGTAAAACCCGTCAGTGTTGATGATGTTCCAATTGTTACCTTAACCCTGTGGTCTAATGAAGTTGATGATGCACAACTACGCTTATTAGCCTTAGATTTGTTGCAAAATTT
>CAYNGN010000054.1:3351-9467 GCA_964396615.1 uncultured Thiothrix sp.
GGATGTCTTACAACGTTTACGTGAAGTAGCTAATACCAGCCAAAGTTTTATTGTTGATGGCCGAGAAGATCAAGTACGTGTAGAAATTTTACCTGAGCGTCTTTCTGCCTATGGCGTATCACTTGGACAGGTCGCAGATACGGTTCAAATGGCAAACTCTGAACGGGCAGCAGGTTCTTATGAACCAGGTGATACGGTTGTTAATATTGTCACGGGTTCTTTCTTAACATCAGTCAATGATATTCAGCGTCTAATGGTGACCGTTATTGATGGTCGTCCGGTTTATGTACGTGATGTTGCTACCGTTACCAGTGGTCCTAGTGAAGCCAGTAAAATGGTGGGCTATTTTACGGGGAATCATGTTGAAGGATTGAAAGAAAAAGCTAATGGTGCTGCTGCGGTTACGTTAGCAATTGCTAAAAAGCATGGAACCAATGGTGTTGATGTTTCAGAAGCTATTCTTGCTAAAGTCGAGAGTCTAAAAGGTCGGATGATTCCTGATAACATCCATGTTGAGGTGACGCGTGATTATGGTAAATCAGCGAAAGAAAAAGTAAACCACTTGCTGTTTAAGTTAGTCTTTGCAACAGGTATTGTTACCCTTTTAGTTTTCCTCTTTCTTGGCTGGCGTGCGTCTACCGTTGTACTAGTTGTTGTCCCTGTTGTTATTACCATGACCGTCTTTTCAGCATGGGTATTTGGTCTTACTATTGACCGTGTGAGCCTGTTTGCGCTTATTTTTTCCATTGGTATTTTAGTTGATGATGCCATTGTGGTCGTGGAAAATATTTATCGACGTTGGCTGATCGACGAAAGTCTTGATGTTGATGTTGCCGTTGATGCTGTTAGAGAAGTGGGTAACCCTACCATCTTAGCAACCTTTACCGTTATTGCCGCCTTGTTACCGATGGGCTTTGTTCGCGGCATGATGGGACCTTATATGTCCCCCATTCCTATTCTTGGCTCTGTTGCCATGCTTATTTCATTATTTGCGGCTTTTGCCTTTACCCCTTGGTTAGTATACAAGCTAAAGCCTAGTTTGGAGAAGTTGGCAGAGTCAGCGGAAAAAGAGCATAAACAAGCGGCAAGAATGGAAAAAATGTATCGTGGCATTATTATTCCACTTATTCGCAGTAAGACGAAGGGTAAAACGCTGTTATTTATTATTTTTGGTACCTTATTACTAACGTTGTTGTTGTTCTATCCAACCAAATGGGTGCAAGTAAAAATGTTACCGTTGGATAATAAGCCAGAATTTAATATTGTGGTTAACTTCCCTGAAGGAACGGCGCTTCCTGTTACCGCTAATTTTATTAATAAAGTAGCGAATCATTTGCAAGATATTGAAGAAGTCACCGCTTTGCAAACCTATTCAGCAACCGCTTCACCCTTTAACTTTAACGGCTTGGTTCGTCATTACTATTTGCGTAACAAAGCGTGGCAAGGTGATATACAAGTGCAATTGACTGAAGCACACGACAGAGAACGTACTAGTCATGAAATAGCAGAAGAGGTTAGAAAGCAGTTAGCTCCAATGGCTAAAGAAGCAGGTGCAAGAATTCAAGTGGTTGAGATGCCACCAGGTCCGCCTGTTTTGCAATCTGTTGTGGCTGAAATCTATGGTCCAAGTGCTTCCATTCGTCGCCAAGTGGCGAAGGATATGACCGAAATTTTTGAAAAAGCATCAGGCTTGACCGATGTTGATAACTTCCTTGAAGAAGACCATAATATTTTACGTTTTTCGGTTGATGCTGATAAGGCACAGCGGAATGGTATTTCTGTCAATGACATTAATCAAGCGATTGAAATGGCAATGGGAGGGTATGTCATTGGTGATATTAAAAAAGGTGCATTAATTGAACCGACTAAAATTGTCATGCAAGTACCGTTAAATGTGCGTTCTAATATTGATCGACTGGCACAACTCCCTATTACTAACCGTATGGGAAAAGTGATTCCCTTATCAGAATTGGTTTCGTTTGACGATACTGAAGTGGAAGAAAAGCCTATTTATCATAAAGATCTTCGCCCTGTGGAATTAGTTACCGCAGAAGTCACGGGAAAGTTCTCCGCGCCTGTTTATGGCATGTTTGATGTGCAAAAACTATTGGCTGAAGCCAATGATGGTGCAGGTTATAAAGCGCCTGATGGAACAATTATCACCGAAGGACATTGGTTTGGTCCCCCTAAAGACAATGAAACAGGTTTTGAGTGGGGCGGTGAATGGACGGTAACGTTTATTACTTTCCGTGATATGGGGATTGCCTTTGGTGCTGCATTAGTACTGATCTATATGTTGATTGTTGCCCAGTTTGGTAACTTTGTTTTGCCAGCCATTGTTATGTCACCGATACCATTGACACTGATTGGTATTATTCCTGGTCATATGCTTATGGGCGCATCGTTTACAGCAACGTCGATGATTGGCTTTATTGCCTTGGCGGGGATTATTGTGCGAAACTCCATCTTACTGGTCGATTTTTCCAGAGAGGCTGTGTTAGTGCATAAAATGTCAGTAGTGGATGCGGTTATTCACTCCTGTGAGGCGCGTACGCGACCGATTGTTATTACTGGATTTGCACTCATTGGTGGTTCATTAGCAATATTGACGGATCCTATTTTTCAGGGAATGGCCGTCTCACTTATTTTTGGTGGCTTTATTTCAACTGTTTTAACCTTGTTGGTTGTACCACTAGGCTGTATTAGTGCTGGGAAGTCTTTGTGCGCAGAGTTGGTTGATGCTGATGGTAAGATAACGACATCGTGTGCTGATCCCGCTGATTGTGATACGCCAACAGAGCCAGCGAAAAAAACAACGGCTAAATCAAACTCAAATAATGATGATGAAACCTTCATTGAAAAGGTTCACGAAGTACTCTCTACTATTTTTGGTATTGCTATTACCATTATGGGATTGGTTTTTGCAGGTATAAAAGGCCTTGTTGTTTTTGTGTTTAATCTTGTGCGAAAAATAGTAGGCGATAAACCACTTGAGCCTATTGATCTTGATGCACCTGTTGTGAAAAAAACGGAGACTGATACCCCTGCTGATAAATCTACTGAAGCTTCCCCTACTAAGCCTGTTTCATGGCAAGAACCATGGATAAAAAAGAAAGAGGATAATACAGGCGATAATACGGATGATAATTCAGGGAATAAAGAGAAGGATGATAGTGAAAAAAAAGGTGATTCTACCTCTAAGGGCAAGGTTGAAGTCGCTAAAAATACAGTTAAGGAAACGCCTACAGCTACTATATCTAAGAGCAACGCTAAACCAAAAACAGCCTCTAACAAAAAAGCTGAATCTAAGGTAGAAATAGATGCTGAGAACACTGCAAAAGAAGAAAGTGAAGAAAATGCCCCTAAATCAAAGGAAAAACCTAACGCTAAATCTAAGGGACAAAAAAAGAATAAGCTAAAACCCCGTAGAGGCATCCAACTAAAAGATGATATTTAACTTAATTTAATAAGGTGAAGCCCATGCCCAAAGCTCTTACAACAATGACGATTGCAACAGGAGCAACTGTTTTAGCACTTTCATTGTCATTATTTGCTGATAATTCTGCTGTCAACATGAATATAATAGTAGAAAAAACGACGGAATTGCCGTATCCATCTGCTCCTTCTAGTCCATCACAAGATGCTGAAGAAGTTGCACCAACCGCTCCTTCAGCTCCCTCAGAGCCTGTTGCGCAAGCAACAAAAGAAGAAGGTACAGCAAAGACATCAAAGACATCAAAGACAGCTAATGCTGAAATGACAGCCCCATCAGGGCTTTTTTCTACACAAGAAGCGGTAGAAAAACCAAAGGCACCACAACAGCCAGTGTTGCCTGAGACGACAACTAAAAAGGATGCTGAAATAGCGCCCGCTGAGCCTATTCCTGTTGCACCTGGTGTCGTTTCAATGGGAATAAACCCCGCTCCTCAGGCAACAGCGAAAGAAGAGAACCAAACACAGCAGAAAACAAGTAAGATGCAAACATATGCAGAACCTATTCAGGTTAGTATGGGTGTAAATAATGAAACGGCTCCTGCAAAGCCTGAAGCACCAAAGTCAATGGCGAAACCTGTTGAAATAACGCCTCCTCAGCCAGAAAATAATGCAACTGGAAATGGAGGGCAAGGTAATACAAGCAGCATGAATATGCCTACAATGAATATGAATATGCCGCAAATGAACATGCCAGCAATGAATATGAAAATGCCTGCAACATCAATGGGTACAACAGTGACTCCACAAGCTGTTTCTATACCTGTTCCTGTACAACAACCAGCCACTTCAGCAGAGCATTAGTTTACGATGATTACTGTTGTGGGGAATTTAAAAGGAGGTACAGGTAAAAGTACCGTCGCTTTTAATCTTTCGTTATGGGTAGCAACTCATCGAAATGTTTATGTGGCTGTTTATGACCTTGATCCGCAAGCAACATTAAGTGATGCGCTAGAAATACGCACAGAAGATGGTTATACCCCTAAAATAATACCTAAAAATACCGTTGATAGTTTGGGTCGTGAAGGGGAAAATGCAGAGGTGATTGTTGATATTGGAATGTCTGATATGGATGCAATGAAACAGGCAATTTCTCAGGCGGATAGAGTTGTTGTTCCTGTCGGCCCTAGTCAAGCAGATGTATGGTCAACACAACGTTTTTTGAAGTTGGTACAAGACGTTAGAAAAGGCGATGAAGTCAAAATACTGGGTTTTATGAATCGGGCAGATACTCATAAAGCTGTGCGTGAAACGGATGAAGCCTATGATGCATTAAAAACATTGCCTTTAATTACCATGCTGACCCCACGCCTTTACCAACGAACGGTTTATCGTCGTTCTTTTAGTGAAGGTTTAGCGGTGTTTGAATTGGATCCTCGTTCTAAAGCAACGACAGAAGTGAATGCTTTAGGGAATGTGTTGTATTAATGAAGAGCGCGGGAAAATTGAATTGAAATACTGTCCCAGCTTAAGTTGCTAGCCTATTAATTAAATGTAGTGGTTACAATTATTGTAATATTTTTTAAAAATAATAAGGAATAACCATTGCTTCAAATAACGAGTTATTCCACAATTACGGTTTTTTATAGCCTCTATATGCTGACTCTTAAACTCTTTTAGATGTCAACTACATGAAATACTAGAAAAATATGCAGAGTACAGATACATTAGTATCTGGCTTAGGTAGAGACTATGTTTTAGTACGCTTTTATTTAGGAGAATTAGAAATGCAGATTGTACGTTGGTTTATGTCCCACCCTATTATTGCCGCATGGGCATTAGCAGGTTTAGCTATTGTATTAAATTTAGGTGTTGGAGGGGATCATAAAGACGATAAGCATGTTGCTTCAATTGATGAAACAACAGAAACGAGTGCTGATCATCAGGTTAGTGCATCAACAAAAAATGAAGCTGACCAAACAACAGCAGCGGCGAGTGCAACTACTTTTACTGATTCACATAGAGATAAAGTAGCAGCAGTAGGTGTAGCACCTCAAGCCCCTAAAGCGCCCGAAGCACCTACGGTAGATGAAATGCCTGTACCTGCAAGTGTGATTGCTTTATCAGGAATAGCGGCTCATAAAACGATTCAGGAGAAGGCAACTGATTCGACGGTTGCAACACCAAAGGCAACGGTTGTAACGACAACTATGCCAGAGGCTTCGACTGAAGCAGTAAAAACCTCTGCTCTAGCAGCTCTTGTTACTGAAGCTACAAAAGTAGCCCCTACGGCTCCTGCTATTCCTGCTGCGCCAGCTATTCCTGTTGCTCCTGTTTCAACATCAAAGGCTGTTACAACGTCAGCTGCACCTGTAAATACTCCTACAGCGACAGAACCTACTGATACTCATGTAGTCGTCACGCCTGCGACAACGACAACAGTACCCGCACAAACAGCTACCGTTACATCTACACCCGTCCCAGAGCCTAAAATGCCAGCAGCTACTGTACAAGCTTCTGCACCTGCTACTGAAGCTATAAAAGTAGCCCCTACAGCCCCTACAGCTCCTGCTATTTTTGCTGCGCCAGCTATTCCTGTTGGTCCTGTTTTAACACCAAAGGCTGTTATAACGTCAGCTGCGCCTGTAAATACTCCTACAGCAACAGTACCCGCACAAACAGTT
>CAYNGN010000055.1:0-2513 GCA_964396615.1 uncultured Thiothrix sp.
AAATGACAGCTAATAATGTTAGACTCCGTTTTATGTGATAAGACATATAACAACACACAGCAAAAAATATTTCTCATTAGTAAGTTTATTATGCAAATCCCACGTCTCTATATTTCCGCTGCTCATAAATCATCAGGCAAAACAACCATCAGTATTGGGCTTTGTTCCTTGTTAACGCAGCAAGGCTACGTTGTACAGCCTTATAAAAAAGGACCTGATTATATTGATCCACTTTGGCTATCTTCAGCAACACAACGAGCGTGTTATAACCTTGATTATAATACAATGTCGGAAAATGAAATCCTGTCTTATATTGAACGTTATAGTGCAATGGCTGATGTGAGTATTATTGAGGGCAATATGGGCTTATATGATGGGGTTGCTATTGATGGAAGTAATAGCAATGCTGCGGTGGCAAAGTTAACCAAGACATCTGTGATACTTGTTGTCGATGCACAGGGAGTAACTAGAGGCGTGGCACCTTTACTACAAGGGTATCAAGGCTTTGATACAGAGTTGAACATTGCAGGGGTTATTTTCAATAAAGTAGCAGGCGCTCGCCATGAAACAAAATTAAGACAAATGACAGAAACGTATACTGATCTACCTGTTGTTGGCGCAGTAAGACGTTCTGCTGACTTAGTATTAACAGAACGGCATCTTGGTTTGCAGCCTTTTAATGAAAGTGAACAAGCACAACAACAAATTGAGACAATTGCACAACAGCTTGTTGAGCAAATTAACGTTGAGCAAATGCTTCGTTATGCTAATAGCGTGGAGGCTTTTCCACGCTTAGGTAATAATAGTGACAGTAACAGAGGCAATCATAGAGGTAATAAGACAAATAATACTAAACCTTTACGCATTGGTATTTGCAAAGATGCTGCCTTTAGTTTTTATTATCCTGACGACTTGCACGCACTTGAGCAGGCAGGTGCGGAATTAGTCACTATTAATACGTTGACTGATAAAGAACTGCCTTATATTGATGGTTTATTTATTGGTGGTGGTTTTCCTGAAGCGAAAATGGAAGCACTTAGTGCAAATACAACCATGAGAACAGCCATTGCAACGGCCATCGAAAACGGTTTACCCTGTTATGCCGAATGTGGTGGTCTTATGTATCTTAGCCAATCTATTATCTGGCAAGGCAAACAACAGGCAATGGTCGGTATTATTCCAGGGGATGCGGTAATGCATGAAAAACCCCAAGGACGAGGCTATGTTAAACTGCGTGAAACCGCTAAGATGCCTTGGCCAAAGGACGATGATTATGCTACTGATAAAATAATTGCGGCACATGAGTTTCATTACTCAAAACTACAAAATACACAAGGGAAATTGACCGAAAAGGGAGCTTTTGCTTACAGTGTGCAGCGTGGAATAGGAATTGATGGGCAAAGTGATGGTTGGTTGTATAAAAACCTTTTGGCCTCTTATGCGCATATTCGAGATACCAGCAAACATCACTGGGCAAACCGTTTTGTTGCTTTTATACGGCAACAAATTTAATAGTAAAGTCATATTTACTGGATAAGAGTCATAAAGTTAAAAAATTAATTAAAAAGGATAAAGAACACGAATGATTACCGTAAGCTCCGCAGCAGAAGCGCAAATTCAACAGGCTAGACAACAATCAGATGCAGAAGGTATTGCTTTAAGAATTGCAGTTGAACTCAAACAAGATGGTTCGCTGCATTACAAAATGGGCTTTGATGAGGATAACAAACAAGGTGATATGGTGATTGATGCAGAGACAGCAAATGTTGTGATTGATGTTGCCTCGGAACCCTTAGCCAAAGGGATGAAAATAGACTTTGTCGAGTTAGAAGGACGAATGGAATTTATTTTTATTAACCCCAATGACCCTAAACAAAAACCGCTTACAGCCTAAGTTATGCCTTCTCAAACCACTGTCAAAAATCCCAAGGCTCATGTTAGTGCTAGTCTAGGAAGTACTAATGTTCCTCTTGTTGAATTGAAGTATCTTGTTGCTGAGAAAAAAGATGCAGACGTGACTGCCCATGCTGATGTAATTGGTATGAGAGATGCGCCTGTCATTATTTTTCCCTGGCAAGCACAGGTGGGAGTTGTTGTACTTTTTCTGCTCTTTGTCATGCTTGGCGTGTTTGACTTTTGGATTATTAACTCGGGTATTCAAGAAAGTTGGTTGCCTTTTGCCATGAGTATCCTTTGGGGAGTGGCAGGTATTGGTTTGTTAGTATTACTCTGGTGGATATGGGATGAGTTTACCCAGTTTGGTAATGATCTTTCACAATGGGCGGAGTCATTACGGTTAGGCGAATTATCTGAGCGCATGTCAATTCCACATGAATTTTCACCGTCGTATCGTATTCGTCGGCGTTTGAATAGAATTTCCTGTGATTACCAAAGGCTATCTGAAAAAATAGAACAGCGTCATTTTCGCCAAGAGCGTCATATTGAACAAAAAAAGCATTATTTAACCGTGCTGTATGATGTTGCAGCCTGTATTAATGGCTCGAATGATCTTG
>CAYNGN010000055.1:2548-6581 GCA_964396615.1 uncultured Thiothrix sp.
AAAGAGGTGGTAAAAGCAGAAGCGGCGACAGTTAGGTTGCTAGATGATGATGGTCAAATGCGTTTGGTTGCTAGTATTGGTTTGACGGATGCTATTATTAAAAAAGAAGAAATTATGCCAGCGCCGCAGTGTTTGTGTGGTAAAGCCGCAGTATCAGGGGAAATAAAAATACGTCAAGATTTAGACAAATGTAACCTTAGAGTGGGGAGTCATTTTTTTGAAGATGATAATGTTGAGTTAATTGCGGTGCCTTTACAGTATAGAAATCAAACTTTAGGGGTTTATAATCTTTTTATTAATAAAGAGCATCATGCCTTAATTGAAGATGAGTCCGAACTGCTTATTAGCATTGGACGACATCTTGGTATGGCCATTGAAAAAGCGAGTCTTGATGAAGAGGCAAAACTGCTATCAATTATGGAAGAACGCACACGCATGGCACATGAGTTGCATGACTCTTTAGCACAAACTTTAGCTAGCTTACGTTATAAAGCACGCCTACTTGATGACTCACTGCATACGGATCGTGATGAACTGATTTGGTCAGGGTTGGAAGATCTTGAAGCCAGTATTGATATTGCGAATACGGAGTTACGCAGTTTAATAACTGATTTTCGTGCGCCCATTGATGAGCGTGGTATCGTGTGTGCTATTGAGCGGCTATCAAAACGTTTTGAACGAGAAACAGGGCTAGAGGTTTTTTTCTATCAAAACTGGCATTTAGAAAAATTGCCACGAAAACTAGAAGTCGAGGTGGTGCGTATTGTTCAAGAAGCCTTAGTTAATATTAGAAAACACAGTCAAGCAAAAACTATTCGTATTCTTATTTATAGTTCCGAACAGGGTGAATGCAGAATACTGGTGGAGGATGATGGTATTGGTATGCAGGAGTCATCGGTTAATAAAGCCAATGATGCAGGTGAGCATATTGGTTTAACAGTGATGCGTGAGCGTGCAGCAAGAATAAATGGCGAAATTCAATTTGACAGTGAGGAGGGAGAGGGTACACTGATTCAACTTAATTTTACTGTTCCCCAGACCAAACATCATTAATTTTTCTTTATGGCCGAATCCCTAGTATTAACAAATGCAACGATACTTCTTATTGATGACCATGCTTTATTTAGAGTAGGGCTGCAAGATTTATTGAAGCGTCGTGGCATTAATGTCGTGGCTGCCGTTGCCAATGGTAAAGAAGGGATTGCTCTTGTTAAGCAGCATCGCCCTGATATTGTACTGCTTGATATGCGAATGCCAGAAATGGATGGACGTTCCGTTTTAATTCAGATTAAGAAACTCTTTCCTAAGCAGCGTGTTGCAATGTTAACCACCAGTGCTGATGAAACGGATCTTATTGATTCATTACGCAAAGGTGTGCAAGGTTATTTACTCAAGGATATGGAGCCTGATGATCTTGTTGTGGCACTAAAGGATATTCTTGCGGGGAAAACAGTCGTTGCTCCCCAACTTTCGCATGTACTAGCACGTGCTGTTCAGGGGGATGCGCTAGATGATGAGCCAGAAGATAATCCTTTTGCTGAGTTAACGCCACGCGAGTTTGAAATATTGGGTTTGTTAGCAGAAGGACAAAGCAATAAAGTGATTGCACGTAATTTAGGCATTGCAGACGGTACTGTGAAGTTACATGTAAAAGCAATTTTGCGAAAGCTACAAGTAAGCTCACGTATTATGGCTGCAGTAATGGCTGTTGAACACGGACTTAAAGCCTCCTCAAAAAGATAATAATAAGCATAATAAAAAAGGAATTTTACTTATGGCAAAAACCTACAAGAATCTAGTTTCAGATGTCCTTCCAAACATTCGCGAAGTCTTTCCGTGGGATTTAGAGGAAATGATAGAGGGTAACCCCGATATTATGTTGATTGATATTCGCGAGGCTGTTGAGTTTGATACGGTACGACTGAAAAATTCTATTCATGCGCCTAGAGGAACGCTAGAGTCTTGTTGTGATTGGGATTATGTAGAGACGATTCCTGAGCTTGTGCAAGCTCGGCAAAAAACGGTAGTGGTTATTTGTCGTTCTGGAAATCGTAGCGCATTGGCAACTATGACTATGCAAATGATGGGGTATGAAGACCTTTATTCATTAAAAACAGGTCTTAAAGGTTGGAATGATTCTGATTTTGAACTTGTTGATGGTAAGGATAATATGATTGATCCTGATGAGGCAGAAGCTTTTTTGTTTCCCGTGGTTACAGCAAACCAATTGTCACCCAAGTAGTATGGCATAACATTTATAGATATTCAGATAATTACATTCACGTTTACGCCCCTAGCAAACCATGTGGATTATTTTTAAATCAGCAGGAACTTGCTACGCTCAAACATGCTTCATTTATTCTGGGGAAGATAATTTGATTGGTCAGTAATTTTTGTTTATAAATTAATCTATTAGGTAACATTATACGTTACAGAAAGATGAGAATTTTTTATTGTTTTCCTCTATCATCTACAGTCTGAATCATCGGATATGGATATTTGGAATTAAGTTATGAAAAAAATTCTCATTTTGCTGTTAGCGATACTTGCTATTGCTACAGTTGCTTATTTTTGTATATATGAAAATCGTATTCCCTCTATTGAAAAAGACCTGTCTTTCCGTTCCCAAAATAAGCTAAATAATCAAGAAATGAGTTGGGCGCGCGTTAAGGTTAATGGGCGAAATCTTACCTTAACGGGCACTGCACCATCAGAAGAATTACGTGATGGTGCAATGCATACTGCAAATGTTAATGGCGTTAATTTTATTGATAATCAACTCACTGTTGTAAATGAGGTGAATATAAAAGGCAATATAGCAAATAATATAGCAAATAATATAAGCAACAATATGCCTAATGAGTCGGACGATTCCGCTAGTGGTAACTATTCCTTAAATATTTCAAAAAATGATGCAGGAAAACTGGTTGTTGAAGGTGTAATGAGTGCTGCAATGCACCAAAAAGTTATTGAAGCAGTAATGGTCAAAATAGGTGTTGAGCAATTGGTTGAGCAATTGGTTGATCGTATTGTTGATAAAGAAGTAAACAGTCCAAAGGAGTTGCCAGCAATAGCAACAACAATGCTATCACGTGTTGTTGCATTGGAAAATGGGCAAGCTCGTTTAGCAGGGAAGGAACTCGTTGTATCAGGCTCTAGCCCAACGGAAGAAGCTGTTGAACAAATAAAACAACAAACAGTAAAAGGCTTACCAAAAGGTTTTACATCAAGTTTTAATCTTACGCCCCCAGAAGCAGTCGCTGATTCAGTGTTAGCAAGTCCAACCCCAGAAAGAAAAATAGCAGCAGCCCCTACGCCGAGAAGGAAAAAAATAAAACAATTTAGCTCAAAAAAATGTCAGCGAAAATTCAACGATGTTTTAGCTGAAAGCAAAATATACTTTACGTCATCAAGTGCGGTCATAAAAAAATCAAGTTATAAAGCACTCAATAAATTAGCGGGTGTTGCTAGTCGATGTACCTCACATAAAATCAATGTGCATGGACATACAGATACAACAGGACGAAATAAACTAAATCAACGCTTAAGTAAAAAACGTGCGCAAGCTGTGGCAGCCTATCTTGCCGAAAAAGGAGTCAACCCAAGGTATGTTCATGCTGTTGGGCATGGTTCTAAGAAACCAATTGCTAGTAATAACACATCAGCTGGGCGCGCACGTAATCGTCGAATTGAGTTAACTGTAGAGGATTAAAGGATGGATTATCTATTATCACAAATATGGATATGTTTAGGTTTAGTTGCACTTATTGCGGGTCTTGCTGGGTGGTTTTTAAGAGGCGGTAGTAAAAACAAAATTAAAGCTATAGAAGAAGAATGGAAGGTTAAATTAGCAAGGGCGAAAAATGAGCGTGATTATTATGCAGGTGAAGTTAAAAACCTGAACGCGATGGCGGAGAATAGGGAAAGCGTTGAGCAAAATTACCAAAATGAAAAACAAGCGTTGTCGGTACGTTTAGAAGATATGCGTATGGATGCTGAGTCAGGTATGAGTGCGGCACAGTGGCTAGCGCAG
>CAYNGN010000055.1:6591-6935 GCA_964396615.1 uncultured Thiothrix sp.
AACGATCAAGAACGCTTATTAAAGCAGCAGGCGCTTGAGTTAGAGGAAAGTCAGCGTGCATTATCAATGAAGCATGATACAGAACATCGGTTTGAGCAAAAACGGGTTGATTATGAAGGAAATGTTGAAAAATCAACGTTAGCATTGCGTACCGCAGAAGAAAAAATAAGTGATTTACAAACAGAATTGGATAGTACAAAAATCCAATTATTAGATACAACGGATAAACTTGCTATTACTGGGGGCTTATTGGTTGATAGTCAAAATGTTGTTGCAAAAGAGGGGCAAACGATTCTTCTTGTGAAGGATAAAGAGAACAGCCAAAGACCAAGCCCTGCACCGAT
>CAYNGN010000055.1:6945-9177 GCA_964396615.1 uncultured Thiothrix sp.
AAGAAAGGAGAGGTTACACAGGCTAGAGGTATTCTTGGTACAGGAAGTTTCTTATCAATGCCAACTTCCTCAGTAGAAATTGTTGATGCACATGATGAAAGACCAAAGCCTGTTGATTTTACCCGCTCTGTTGATACTGAGATGATTACAGGGGCTAATGCTGCTAAAACAACAGGACAAGCGTTAGATGATGCTTTTTCTGGGACTGATATGAACATTCAGGTGGCTTCAACAGCACAAGGGGGCGTATCTCAAGAAGGTGATGTTAATAAGAGCAACCTTGATAGGAATACTGATGATAGTGTTGGTGGTGTTGATTACAAAAGTGCAAGATTAGCAGGTGCAGGTGCTGCTGCACTGGGTATGGCTGGTAAAATGAAAGATAAGCTGACTCAAGTAAAGGATGATTTACTTGATAAAATGGATCTTTCTGGTGATGTTTATACAATGCAAGATATTCATATTATTAACAATGAAGAAGGTAAACACTTAAGTCAGATGAGTATTATGTCTACGGAAGATATGATTGATAAGTGTTCTTCTCAAGAGGGTGTAGAACGTATTGCAAAGAGTATGGGGAAAGAAAGTTGGGTTGTGCGTTCTTGGGTCAGTATGGCCGATCTCATGCGCGTGGAAGGTGTTGATACGGTTAATGCAGAACTACTTGAGCTGTCAGGTATTTCGTCGGTACAAGCACTTGCATCAGTAAAACTTCAAAAGCTTACTGAGAGCATCAAGATTATTCATAAACATGTTGGTAAAACCAATCATGTGCCTGATAGTGACGAGATTGAAGGATGGATTAAGAACGCTAAGAGTTTGCCAAAGCGTTTAGATGATAATTTGGATAAGCTCTAATTAATTATGCAAGCTGGGATTTTCCAAATGTTATTCCAGCTTGCTATGTTTAAATAGTCAAAGCTTGGATAAGTCAAACCGTTTCGAGGCATAAGCAATAAGAAATAATACTGGAATCCCCATCAGCGCAGTGATCAAAAAGAACATCTGATAACCTAATGTATCCACCATCGTACCTGAGTATCCGCCTAAAATTTTCGGTAACAGGGTCATTAACGAACTGAAAATAGCATACTGTACCGCAGTAAATTGAATATTGGTTAAACTAGAAAGAAAAGCAATAAAGGCGGCACTTGCAAGACCTGCTGACAAGTTATCTGCTGAAATAACCACATAAAGCATTGTTAAGTCATGCCCCATTGTTGCTAACTGCATAAATAACAAATTAGTCAAAGCGGACAATAATGCGCCCACAAATAAGATGCGAATGACGCCAAAGCGCATCGCTAATAAGCCGCCTAAGAACCCACCTAGTATCGTCATAAATAAACCAAACGATTTAACCACGGTAGCAATCTCTGGTTTAGTAAAACCCAGATCTTGATAAAATACATTGGAAATAACGCCTAATACAATATCTGAAATACGATACAGTCCTACCAGCAGTAATAATAGCAAAGCAAGGCTTGTACCATAACGACTAAAGAAATCAGTCAATGGGGCAATATAGGTTTCTTGCACCATTTGCCGTTTGACAATACCTGCTTCCATACTAATACGGGCGACAAGGTAAGCACAGGCTACAGCAATGATGAGACGTATCAGCTCAATGAAGAAACTCGCAAGATGCTTATTACCCACCACTTCCTTTAAGTGGCTACTTAGTTCACTGGCAATTTCCTTGGTAAGGATGAAAATACTAATAAAACTCCCTACAGCAAGCGCAAAGAGTAATAAAAAGCGAGTATAGTCGGTGGTTGAGTAGTGAGTGAGGGCGGTTTGTTGTTCGTCTATTTTTGCTTTTTCATCAGGACTTTCTTCTTTCAATAATTCCCTAATATGAAAGCCAATGATCATTATTGCCAGTGCAAGAATAACGTTCCAGATGGTTGTCGTAGAAATGACGTTGGCTAAATCGGCAAAAAACACGCCAATAAACCAATAAATAATAGCGAAAAAAAGCAAGGTAAGCCCAAGATGGTCAATCATGCTGTGTTTGACTAATAGGGGGTGTGTAGGGGACTGGTTAGCATAGTTAACTCTTCGGTTTAGCATTAACCAACTGACCAGGACAATAAACCCCAGACGCATGACTGACATATAGACCAGATAATACGGATTTAACGAGTCTGATAAGACAAAAGCCAGCTCATTAGTGGCAAACAGCAAGACCAATAATGCGGCTAAATAACCTGCTGGTAACGTATTGCGCAT
>CAYNGN010000055.1:9211-9424 GCA_964396615.1 uncultured Thiothrix sp.
CAGTGTGGTAACGACACCTAGTACCATCACACCCGCCATAGCAATATAGGTATTTAGCCATGCTTGGTAACTATAAGCACCTTTATCAGATCCCCAGTAGCTCGCTAAAAACAATGCGCCAGCCCCTGCGGCTAACATACCCATGCGATAGCCAGCAATATACGTTGATGACATGACCGCTTGATTATTAGCATCTGCGGCTTCAATACGATA
>CAYNGN010000056.1:0-9405 GCA_964396615.1 uncultured Thiothrix sp.
GAATATTCAGTCATATGTGGATGATTTTGTAGAGCAGCATTCACAAGCATTAGTGTGCCAGCGTGGTGATCGTAGTGTGCAAAGTCATATTAATGATGTGGTCTGGCATTTGAGTACTCAAGTTGAGAAAACAGGTAAATTACCCACAGATATTAATGAGTTGATTAATTTAGGCGTGTTTGTGAATCAATTGTTACGTACAACAAAACAAATAAAGGACTATTTTTACCCTTATGAAATGATGCGTGATCAATGGACAGCAGATTTTCCAACTTTTGTAACAGAGAAGGAAGAGCCTGATTTTGATGTGGAGGCGTTTATGGCTGAGCGAGAGGGGCAATTGGTTTCAGTGATGAGTTATAACAAGACAACGTTGCATTGAGTTGAATGTTGAGCTTTTTGAGGCAAGGAGAGTAGTAAACTGATGATAGAAAAACCATTATTGCTTTCCATTATTGAAGTGGGTGGCTACCCTGATTTCACACCACTTTATCAGCGCTTAGGATATGATGTTTGCGTTGAATCAACTATGCGTAAGGTGTTAAAGCTATTAAAAAAACAACAGCCTGCGGTCGTTGTGGCGGAGTTTAATTTTCAGTCAGATTTTCGTGATCGCACGAGTAGTTTAGAAACCTTGGTCGCAGTATTGCAGCGTTTTCCTGCGATTAAAACGGTGGTGTTTTATGATCAGGAGCATGAAGTGCAGTTTGCACGTTTGACAGAGCATTTTCGTTTTGATCATGCGATGCCGTTTCCGATTGATATTGAAGCACTAGAGAATGTTATTCATGGCTTTCGTTGATTTTTTCGTGTCTGAGTTGGCTGGTTTCTGGCCATGCATTTATCACAGCGTTAACCAAAGTAGCTAGTGGAATAGCGAAGAAAACACCCCATAAGCCCCAAAGTCCACCAAAAATAAGCACAGCGGTAATAATTGCCGCTGGGTGCAAGTTCACCATTCCCGAAAATAATAATGGCACAAGTAAGTTGCCATCTAGAAACTGGATAACCGCATAAGCACTGAGTACATAAATTAACTCAGAGCCGTATCCCCACTGAAAGTAGGCGACTACTAAAATAGGCAGTGTAACAACGGCTGCACCAACATAAGGGATCAATACTGAAATACCGACCATAAATGAAAGCAGCATGGCATAGTCTAGTCCTAACCAAAGAAAAGTTACCAGGCTAACAGCCCAAATAATGAATATTTCTACTAATTTACCGCGCATATAGCCCGCAATTTTCTGATTGACTTCAGTCCATACAATCGTAACCAGACCACTATCATGGGGTAAAAAGCGCTTTGCCCATGCCAGCATTTTGTTTTTATCCATTAAAAAGAAAAAGACTAAGAGTGGGACTATGATTAAATAAACCATAAAAGACAATAAATCAGCAACAGAAGAGAGTGAAAAACTTACGACATGCTGCGAAAAGACAGCGGTTTGTGCTTGAATATTACGAATAAGATCTAGAATTTGTTCTTGTGAAATAATGTGTGGGTATTTGCTCGGTAATTGCATTAACAGAGTTTGCCCTTGTGCCATCATTTTCGGGATGAGAACGACTAATTGTGTGGCCTGACGAATCATCAGTGGGGCAAGCCAAAAAATTGCACCTGTTAGTAGTAAGATAAAAAGACTAAAAACAAGCCCAGAGCCAATGAGACGTGGAATTTTAAGTTTAATCAGTGCCGCAACACTGCCATCTAAAATATAGGCAATAATAATAGCGGCAAATAAGGGTGTTAAAATATCGCCAATAAAATAAACGATGGCAATGCCTACAAAAAGCAGGAACGCTAAAATGACCACTTGAGGGTCAGAGAAGTTACGACTAAACCAGCCGTTGAGTAATTTTATCATTGTTTTTGTTTATAATTATTAATTTATGTAGTGTGTTGTTGATGTCAAAAAATTTTAAAGAGTTTTAGGATGTAATGATTATAAAGGATAAAGCGTTATCTATACCAGTAGCAATCAAATGCAAGCTCTATGAAAGCGCTTTATTAGTTTACTGATAGCTTTCTATTTGTTTATTTAATTAGCTAACCATCAGAGTAAGTTATAAATATATAAGTTCCCTATAGCCACTATTTAATTGGTTTGTTATATTAGCGTCTGAGCTGGCTGGGCAATCGCGGTTTTATTAGTTTTTACTAATAAAATGGAGGAAAGTCCGGGCTCCATAGGATAGGATGCCAGATAACGTCTGGGCGGCGTGAGCCGACGGAAAGTGCCGCAGAAAATAAACCGCCTTATAGGCTATTTGTAGCCAATTTAAGGTAAGGGTGAAAAGGTGTGGTAAGAGCGCACCGCGCAAATGGTAACATTTGTGGCAGGGTAAACCCCATCCGGAGCAAGATCAAATAGGGATACTATAGGCGTGATCCGCGCTGTATCCGGGTAGATTGCTTGAGAGTTGCGGTGACGTATACTCCAGATGAATGATTGCTTATAGAGTATAGCTCTAAGACAGAACCCGGCTTATAGGCCAGCTCGTTTTTTTCCTTTCTTTTTTTTGTTGTTATTGATTGATGACTACAATAATTAGTAATTAATTTTATTTATTGAGTTGATTCTTTTTTAATCAATATGCTATATTGTTAAGCTTTCACCACATTTCCCCACAAAAAAATATTTTGTTCTATTATTTATTCATTTTCTAATTATTTTTTCATAAATTACATGAAGTTTCTTCTTTAACAGTTTGATTAGTTGTGTGTATTTTATTTTATTTTATCTTGCTTCTTGAATTCTCTCCTAAGTACCTGTCTTTCCATTAAGTTTTAATTAATTTTTTTAGTTGACGAAGATAAGCCAACTAATTATATTTACATTATGTAAGTGGGGATAAGTGGGGGAAAGTGGTTTAGTCTCCCTAGCTTCTCTTTTAATAATACGCTATTCAACTGGTTAGCCGATGTTTAGAGGTATTACGAATCTGAGTGTTGATACGAAAGGGCGACTTGCAATACCGTCGCGTTATCGCAATAGCATTATTGATGCTTCAAACAGTCAAATTATCGTTACTGTTGATCACACTGATCATTGCCTATTAATTTACCCTATGCAGGACTGGAACAACGTCGAAGAACAGTTAATGAAGCTGAGTAATATGAATCGAAGGTCAAGGAATGTACAACGTTTGTTGCTTGGACATGTTTCTGAGTGTGAACTCGATAATCAAGGACGTATCCGTATTGCAGCCCCGTTACGTGAATATGCAGGACTGGGGAAAAAAGTCGTTTTAGTTGGTCAGTTGAACAAGTTTGAGCTTTGGGATGCTGATGCATGGAAAATAGAACGTGATGCGTGGACTACAGAGGCTCAATCTGATGATATGGAGATAGACGATGCGCTAAGTCAGGTATCAATTTAATAGAATGCGCGATACAGCAACCAATGAATTCTGTCACCAAACAGTATTGCTTAATGAGGCGGTCGATGCCTTATCTATTCATGCTGATGGCTGTTATATAGATGGTACCTACGGTCGTGGTGGACACAGTGAAAAAATTTTAGCGCGTTTGGGTCAGCAAGGTACGTTAATTGTTATTGATAAAGACCCAGAAGCGATTGCAAATGCTCAAGAGACTTATAAGAATGATACGAGAGTATTTGTTTGGCAAGGCTCGTTTAGTCATTTTGCTGATGCATTAGCAGCAGCAGGTATAGACACTGGAGCGGATGGATTATTACTTGACTTAGGTGTCTCATCTCCCCAACTTGATGACGCTGAACGAGGTTTTAGTTTTATGCGTGAAGGCGCTCTGGATATGCGCATGAATCCAGAAGCAGGTATAAGTGCTGCTGAATGGATCAGTAGTACGAGTGAAAAAGATATTGCCACAGCACTTTGGCAATATGGCGAAGAACGTTTTTCACGGCGCATAGCACGAAAAATAGTTGAAGTAAGGGCTGAAGAACCGATTGAGACAACAACACAGTTAGCCAATCTAATAGCACTTGCTGTGCCAAAACGCGAGCCAGGAAAAAACCCTGCAACACGAAGTTTTCAAGCGATTCGCATTGTTGTTAATAAGGAACTTGATGATTTACAGGATTGTTTGCAAGCATCATTAGAGCATTTGTGTATTAATGGGCGTTTTGTGGTGATTAGTTTTCACTCGCTTGAAGATAGAATCGTCAAACGCTTTTTACAGTTGCAAAAGCGTGGCCCTAAATTACCCCGAGGCTTACCCGTAATGAGCGATCATTATCAAATAAAGATGAAAGCCATTGGTAAAGCACTGAAACCAAGTACTGATGAGGTTGCACAAAACCAACGTTCACGCAGCGCCATTATGCGTATTGGAGAACGAATTGTATGAAAACGTGGCAGTTACCCTTATTACTATTTTTATATGTTGCGGTTGTTTTTGTAGCGATTAAGGTGGTGATAAATCGTCATGAAGCCCGTATTCTTTATGGTGACTTACAGGCTTTAGAAAAGGAACACGATAAGCTAACAGCCCAGTGGAGTCGTTTAAAGCTAGAAGAGGGTACTTTATTTAATCAGGTTGTTGTGGAGCGTAGAGCGAAGCAAGAGTTGAATATGTTCATTCCCAAACACAATAAAATACGAGTAATAGTTGAGTGAAGAAAAAGCCAACACAACGACGAAAAAGAAAAACGCCCTTAGTTAAGCATGGTCGTCGCTCAACATTGATGTTATTGCTTATGTTAGGTTTTGGTCTTTTGCTGACGCGTGCCACTTGGTTAGAAATATTTCAACAAGATTGGTTGAAAGAAAAATCCAGTAAACGTCAAGTGCGTGAAGTTATTATTCCTGCTTATCGTGGCATGATTCTTGATCGTAATAATGAACCCTTAGCGGTTAGTTCTCCAGTATCAACCGTTACGTGTGATCCTCGAAAAATATTTGCACGACGTGATGCGCTTAAAATTGAGTATGAGCGTAACTATTCTGATCGCGGACAAGCATTGCTTGCTGAAGCAAACTATCTTGATTTTGAAGAAGCACTGGGTACATTAGCCAAAGAGCTAGGTATGGCAAAGAGTGAATTGGTTAAAAAACTGGAACGTTATCGTACTAAGCACTTTATGTATCTTGCACGGCATATTGAGCCAGAAACAGCTGAACGAGTAATGGAACTTGATGTATTACCAACGCTTCGATCTAGTCAAGAATACCGTCGTTTTTATCCAGCATCAGAAACATTTGCTCATGTGGTGGGGTTTACCAATATGGATGGTGATGGCACTGAAGGTATTGAACGCTTTATGAATAAATCATTAGCGGGAAAAACGGGTAAAAAGCGTGTTGTACATGATAGACGCGGTCGTGTGCTCGAAGATGTTGAGCAGCTTGAAAGAATGGTGCCAGGTAAAGATGTGCAGCTCTCTATTGATCGTCGTATTCAATACGTTGCGTATAAAGAACTTAAAAAACAAGTCTATCGGTTACAAGCTCAAGCAGGCGCAGTTATTGTACTGGATGCTTATACGGGCGAAATTCTGGCAATGGCAAATATGCCTGCGTTTAATCCAAACAATCGTCGTGGCTTGAAAGCATGGAGTTATAGAAACCGAGCGGTTACGGATGCCTTAGAGTTAGGATCAACCATTAAGCCTTTTACTATTGCTGCGGCATTAGATTCAGGCGTGTTGCGAGCAAGTTCCTATATTAATACCTCACCAGGGTTTATGGTGTTTGGTGAATATAAAATTCGTGATCCACGTAATATGGGAAATATCTCGCTGGCAAAAGTTCTTGCAAAATCTAGTAATGTGGGTGCAAGTAAAATAGCGTTGAAAGTGTCAAAGCGCAATCACTGGATGTTTTTAAGTCGCATTGGTTTTGGACGTGTTGCCGAGTCTGGTTTTTCCAATGAAACAGCAGGGTCGCTATTACATTATGATACATGGCAGCCTGTTGATCAGGCATCACATGGATATGGTTATGGTATTGGCATTAGTTTGTTACAAATGGCACACGCTTATACTATTTTTGCTACAGGTGGTAACCTATATCCGATTACGATATTGAAACGCAGTAAAAAGCCAGAAGGGCAGCGTGTTTTGTCGCAACATAATGCGAATGCCATTTTGCACATGCTGGAGACCGTAGTGAGTAAGGATGGGACGGGCGAAAAAGCGAGCGTTGATGGTTATCGTGTCGCAGGAAAAACAGGGACAGCTTATAAAGTAATCAATAAAAAGTATCGCAAAGATAAACGTATTGTTAGTTTTATTGGTCTTGCACCTGTTACTGACCCTAAAGTAGTTGTAGCGGTGATGTTGGATGAGCCAAAGTTAGACGCGGTTGGCGGTAAGGCAGCAGCACCTGTATTTTCTCGGGTGATGACGCAAGCTCTTAGGGTTTTAGATGCTCGTCCTGATAATCTAAAACGTGGTCAACAGCCACAGTTTAGCTATTTGGAGACCGCGCAATGAGCAAGCAAGTGGATGAGCATCATTTATCCTTTTTATTGCAAGATATTGTAGTCGCTGATTTGCTCGATAGCTTGATTAAGCCTTGTATCATTAATGCCTTAACGCTTGATAGCCGGGATATTCAAGCAGGCAGTCTATTTGTTGCCTTAAATGGTGGTCATCATCATGGTTTAGAGTTTGCGCTTACTGCGGAAAAGCAAGGGGCTGCGGCCATTATTTGGGAAGCTAATGAGCATTACCATGCGCCTGATATTGCTATTCCTTGTATTAAAATTGATAACTTACGCCAACACCTTGGGATTATTGCTAATCGTTTTTATGCTGAGCCAAGTAAATTGCTTGATGTGATTGGTGTCACTGGCACGGATGGCAAGACAACAGTGACTCATTTTATTGCTCAAGCGTTTAATACCACCGCTAATATTGCTGCTGTTATTGGCACCTTAGGTATTGGCAGACCTAACGCAGTGACGGAGACGGGGCATACAACACCTGATGTACTTTCTGTGCATCAAGCACTCGTTACACTTAAGCAGCAACAATTGGCTCATATTGCGATGGAAGTTTCTTCCCATGCACTGGATCAAGGACGGGTTAATGGAGTGGCTTTTGATGTGGTTACACTGACAAATCTAACTCGTGACCATCTTGATTACCATCAGACGGTTGATGCTTATGCAGCAGCTAAGGCTAAATTGTTTGCATGGCCAACCGCTAAAACCTTGGTACTTAATCTTGATGATGAGTTTGGTGTACGTCTGGCAAATGAACATCAGGTGCGTGCTAACGCAGGTGAAATTAAAATAATAGGTTATGGCGTGGGCAATGCTGCTGATTACCCCGTGGGGAGTTTAATTGCTTCAAACCCACGCTATACCACGCAAGGTACTCAAGCAACGATTAATTTTCATCAGCAAGTAACTCACTTAAATGTACCTGTGTTGGGGGCTTTTAATTTGTATAACATATTAGCAGCAGCAGGTTCTTTAATTGGGCTTGGTATGCGGTTAAAAGAAGCACTCACCCGATTAGGTAAAGTTGATACCGTTGCAGGGCGCATGGAAACAATTGTTAATGATCAAGGTATTTTAGTGGTGGTTGATTATGCGCATACTCCGGGGGCATTAGAGCAAGCCTTGCAAGCAATTCGCAAACACACGACGAATCGTTTGATCTGTGTGTTCGGCTGTGGTGGTGATCGTGATCGTGGCAAGCGTCCATTGATGGCAGGGATTGCGGAACAAAACGCAGATATGGTTATCCTAACTGATGATAATCCCCGTAATGAGATGCCGTTTCAGATTATGAATGACATGATTCAAGGCTTAAAAAATCCAGAGCATGTTGCAATGGAACATGATCGCCATAAAGCGATTCGTTTTGCGATTCAGTCTGCAGCGGCAGGTGACACGATTCTTATCGCAGGGAAAGGACATGAAACCGTACAAATTGTGCGTGGTGAAACGCATCAATTCGATGATAGAGAGCAAGCAGCTATGGCACTGCGTGCACAACAGGATAATAAGAACAGGGGGCATAAATGAGTTGGTTAACACTAACTGACATTGCAACAATGACAAAAGGGGAGCTACATAACATTGATGTAGCTATTGATGTGGCGATTAATTCTGTCAGTATTGACTCAAGAAAAGTGCTGAGTGATAGTCTTTTTATTGCGATTAAAGGTGAGCGGTTTGATGCGCATGATTTTGTTGCTGATTTAACGGATAAGGCAGGTGCAGCTCTAGTCAGTCAACGAATTGATTGCAAGCTGCCACAAGTTATTGTCAAGGATACTAAACAGGCATTAGCCGATCTTGCGGCTGGCTGGCGGCAAGATTACTCAAATCCTGTGATTGGTTTAACAGGAAGCAATGGTAAAACCACGTTAAAAGAAATGGTTGCGGCTATTTTGGTACAAAAAGGGCAGGTGTTAGCCACTGATGGAAACTTTAACAATGATATTGGTATGCCGCTTACTTTATTGCGGATTCGTGAAGATCATGATTATGCGGTGATTGAAATGGGCGCTAATCATTTCAATGAAATAAACTTTTTAACACATATTGCTAAGCCAACAGTTGCTGTTATTAATAATGCAGGGCCTGCCCATTTGGAAGGTTTTGGTGACATTGAAGGTGTTGCTAAAGCAAAGGGTGAAATTTTTGCAGGGCTTGATGATGTAGGTGTTGCAATTATTAATGCTGATGATGTTTATGCTGCTTATTGGTCCAGCTTAAATAAACAGCGACAGACAATAACGTTTGGTCTCACACAACCTGCTGATGTTAGTGGTCATTATATTGCTGGTGAGAAACTGCGTATTTGTTGTAATGCGGCTAATACTGCAAACAATACAAAAAACATGATTGACGTAGCATTACAATTGCCTGGTCGTCACAATGCGATGAATGCATTAGCAGCTACAGCTGCTGTGACAGCATTAGGGGTTGACTTAGCAACAGTCAAGCAGGGCTTGGAAGCATTAACGTCAGTCAGTGGTCGTTTAGCCGCTGTTGAAGTGAGTAAAGGGTTTCATCTTATTGATGACACTTATAATGCTAATCCTGCTTCAGCTTCTGCAGCTATTGATGTTTTAGCGACTCGCCTAGGTGTGCGAATACTCGTACTTGGTGATATGGGAGAGTTAGGTGAGAACGCAGTTATGATGCATAAAGGAGTAGGTGAGCAAGCTAAGCAGGCAGGTATTGACTATTTGTTTAGCTTAGGTGCAATGAGTGCTGAAGCCTGTGCTGTGTTTGGACAGGCTGAGAATGCATATAGTGCATTGGACGCATTAGTTGTTGCATTACAACAACAGCTTGAACAGCATATTACAAAAGAAGTGACTATTCTGGTAAAGGGGTCACGTGGTATGGCAATGGAAAAAGTAGTGGGCGCATTAAGCGCTGACATAAAACAGGGGATACACTAAATGTTGTTTGCTTTATTTGAGTATTTGAGTCAGTTTTATAGTGGCTTT